>JAFAUY010000380.1 GCA_019243005.1 Verrucomicrobiota bacterium
TCCGCACAGCACTTTAATCATGGTGCTTTTCCCCGCGCCGTTGTCGCCCACCACCGCGAGCACCTCCCCGGCCCTGAGTTCAAGGTTGGCGCCGTTCAAGGCGGTGACGTGGCCGAAACGCTTCACGATCCCGCGTGCCTCGAGAACGATCCCGGGCGGCGATGACGAAGACGGAGAAGCGGGCATCAGCGCTGCCTCCGTCGTGAGATTTGATCCAGGGCCACCGCTCCGATCACGAGCACGCCGGTAACCAGATCCTGCCAGAGCGGATCGATCCCTGAAAGCGTCAGGCCGTTGCGCAGGACGGACACAATCAGGGTTCCCACCAGCGTTCCCCAAACATTGCCCCTGCCCCCAAACAGGCTGGTCCCACCGATCACGACCGCGGTGATGCTGTCCAGGTTGGCGTTCTGCAGCGCATTCGGGTCGGCGTTGGGGATGCGCCCGAGGGCAAGCCACGCGCCCACGCCGTAGATGAACGCGGCCAGCGTGTAGACCGAGAGCAGCCGATTTTCGACCGGGATGCCGACCAGGCGCGCCGCCTCACGGTGATTGCCGATGGCGTAAACGTGCCGGCCCCACGCCGTCTGGCTCAGGAGGTACCAGACGATGACGTAAAGGCCGATCATGACCACGGTGCCGTACGTGACGGCCGTGCCGTGGATGAAAACCGCATTGCCGGTCCAGCTGAGGAAATCATCGGTGACCGGAAAGGCGCCTCCTTGCGCGATGAGACGGGTTGCTGCGGTCACGATGCCCAGAAAGCCAAGGGTGACGATGAAAGGGGGCAGCCGCAGCCTGCTGACCAGTAGGCCGACGAGAAACCCGACCAGCACGCAGAGAAAGATGGCGAAGAGTAAACACGCGACGGCGTTGTTCCCGGCGTTTACCAGCCGTCCCGCCACGATGGTGGCAAAGACGGCAATGGCGCCATTGGCCAGATCGATGCCGGCGGTCAGGATGACCAGGGTCTGGCCGATGGCGAGCGTGCCGACGATCACGCTCTGTTGCACGACCAGCGAGAGATTGCCGGGGGCCAGGAAGGTTCGTGTGGTGAGTCCGAAATAGGCGGCGAACAACAGCAGGACCAGCAGCGGTCCCAGTGCCGGCAGCGTCAGAAGCCGGAAGGCGGCCGGCATGTCCCCCTTATCTCCCTTGCGGTGCGGCAGAGCGATTTCTGGGTTGGACATCGGATGGTGACGGCGGCCGGCGTGCGGTTGCGCTCGCAAGGGAGACGCATGGGTATCCGGAAAAACCTACTCAGGCGCCGGGCGGAACATTGCATCGCGTCCCGCCCGCCGACCCGCGCCGGGGCTCTATCCCCAGCAGTTTTCCAAACCCCACTTCGTATCCTTTGAGGGCAGACCTTCAATAGGTTTGTCGGTGATCAACTCGGCGCCCGTGTTGATGAATCCACTCGGTTTTTTTCCGGTCTTCACGTAATCGACCACGGCGTCAACGCCGCGCGTGGCCATGATCAAGGGAAACTGCATCACCGTGGCCGCAATTTTGCCATCCCTGACGTATTGTACGCCGAGCCGGCCGCCGTCGATGGAGGTTAGAACGACGTCTTTGGTTTTGCCTGCGGCCTTGATGGCCGCGTAAGCCCCTTCGGCCGCAGGTTCGTTAACGGTGTAGACCACGTTGATGTCCGAGTGAGCGCTCAACAGGTTTTCCATCGCCGTCTGACCTTCATCCTGGGCGCCGTGCGTGTTCTGCCTGCCGACGATAGCCGGATCACCTTCTTTGATGCCGAAACCCTCCAAAAAGCCGTTGTGCCTGAAGGTGTCGACCGTGCCCCCGGGCGTCCCGTCCAGCATGGCCAGCTTCGGCGCCTTGTCGCCCAAGGCTTTCCGGGCGTATTTCCCTTGCAGAACCCCGGCCTGGAAGTTGTCGGTGGCAAACGTCGCATCCACCGCATCCGGAGGATCCGTCGCGGTGTCCAAGGCGATGACGAGGATGCCTTGAGCCCGCGCTTTTTTCACGACCCCAAGCACGCCGGTCGAATTGTTCGGGGTGATCAGGATGCCTTTCGCGCCCGCGCTGATGAGCGCTTCGACCGCCGCGACCTGCCCTTCATTATCCCCGTCGAACTTGCCGGCGCGCGCGATGAGCTTGGCGCCTTGTTTGTCCGCTTCGGCTGCGGCCGCTTGCCTCATTTTAACGAAGAACGGGTTCACCTCCGTTTTCGTGACGAGGCCAATGATGATTTGTTCAGGGGCCGCCCAGCTTGGGGCCAACGACCCAAACAGCGCCACGAACGCCAGGCCGGCAGCCAGCAGCGGCCGGCGCCTGCGCGAGGCAAAACCGGATGGTAAAGGGTGGGGGTGATTCGGAGGTAGCGCCGTCGTATCAGTCGTTTCAGCGGCGCAGGATTTCGGGGGGGAAACCTTGAGCATAAACATTTATCAATGCCCAGCACAATCGCAGTCGTCAATCCGAATCGCACGGCTTGGGTCTCAACGGTAGGGCACAAGCAGTCCCTGCCTAGCATCAGCCGTCTCCCCGGGACGAAGGACGCCCCGAAAACCGGTGGATGGCGTTAAGGGGTAATCCCCGGGCCGGGATCCGCCGCCCCTTCGAAGCCAGCATCGGCCCGTAGCCGCGCTCTTCTCCTCAACCTTCCGGCGTATCTTCGCCCCAGGTACCGCGGGTGCCGTCATAGGCATCACGCAGGTACTGGGCAAAAGCGCGACGGCTAAGTTCGTGTTTGGCAAGCCAGCCGATGGCTTCAAACAGGTTGCCCTCGTCGAAGTTGTGCTGGTCGCAGCCATTTATGTCCAGGAAAGCCAGCGCACACGCGAGCGCCGTGCGTTTGTTTCCGTCGTGATAGGGAGGGTGATGCGTGATGGAATAGGCGTAGGCGGCAGCCTGCTCCCAGATGTCCCCACCGTCGAGAAGCCAGACGTCGTAAGGCACACGAGCCGCCATCTGCAGGTTGCTCGCGTCCATAAGGCCGGGACGGCCCCCGAATTCTTCGATGGCAATCGCGTGCAGGGCCTGGATTTGCTCGACGGTGAGATAAAGGAACGGTGACTCGCTCACTCGGCCAATTTGCGCATGGTCAACTTGTACTTGGTGAAAACTCGTCGTGCCGCTTTTCGCACCACTTCATCGGAGGCGAAGCGGATCTTGTCTTCCCGCTCTGGAGCACTGTCCGGGAGAGGCTTGGAGGGTCTCTTAAAGAGTTGCACACCGGAATTGTTTCCAAAACACCCTTCCGGCGCAATCGAAAAGCAGTCCTGAACGAAGTTCGGAAATTTTAAGACCGGGATGGCCGGTCCGGCCTGGAGGATGTGCAAGGGGCGAGCGCCGGCCCGATGGGGGAATTCGAGTTGCCTTTCGTAAGGCGTCCGCCAAGGGCAGGCGTTTCGAGCATTGAAGCCGCTTCCCCGGCTCCCGGGCAGGTTTCTGGTGGTAACGGACGTCCGGCGTTCCGCAAAAACACGATCAAGGGTCTGGAATGCCCCCGGCTGCAGTAAGACAATCCACGGAGATATCCCATGCCACAAAATCCAGCGACCCAGCCCCCGGCCCGCGGTCCGGGCAAAATCGCCTACCTTTTCAGCAAATCCTTCCAGGAATGGAATGAGGATAAATGCTCCACCCTCGGGGCAGCGCTCGCCTACTACACCGTCTTTTCTCTGGCGCCGCTGGTGCTGGTGCTGCTGGCGGTTTTTGGCATGGTCTTCGGCAGCAGCGAAGTCGCCCGTCAGAAGATCACCGAGCAGTTGCGATACCTGGTAGACCCGAGCGCGGTGAAAGTCATCCAGGACATCGCGGCCAACACCGCCCGGCCTAACGCGAGCGGCGTGGCGGCAGCGATCGGCATCCTGGTGGCCCTGTTTGGTGCAAGCGGTGTGTTCGGCCAGCTTCAGGACGCGCTGAATACCATCTGGGGCGTGAAGCTGAAGCCGGGTCGGGGATTCTGGCATTTCATCCGGAGCCGTTTTCTCTCTTTCGCCATGGTCGCCGGGATAAGTTTTCTGCTGTTGGTTTCCCTGACGATCGAGAGCATCCTGAATGCCTTCAGCAGTTATCTGAAGGCCAGCTTTCCCGCAGGTGACGTCGTGGCGCTGTGCGTGTTCGTGCTCTTCGACCTAACCATCATCGTGTTCCTTTTCGCAATGATCTTCCGCTACTTGCCGGATGTAGAATTAAAGTGGCGGGATGTACTGATCGGGGCGGGATTAACGGCGCTGTTTTTCTACGCGGGCAAATTCGTGCTCGGCCTTTACCTGGGCAGCGGCGTGGCCGGCTCCGCGTACGGCGCAGCGAGTTCGCTGATCACGCTGCTGCTCTGGGTCTTTTACTCAGCCCAGATCGTGCTGTTCGGGGCTGAGTTTACGCAAGTCTACGCGAACACCTACGGCTCCCACGTTCGGCCGAGCGCCGACGCCGTAAGGGTGAAGCGCCAGGAAATCGAGCTCGACACGCCCCACAGTTCTACTTGAGGCACCCTTACTGGGGCTGCTGGCCGGGGGGCGGGGCCTGCCCTTTTGCCCGCTGTTCCGCGGCAGCCCTTTCCGCCTGAGCTTTCTGAGCCTGCTGACGGGCGGCGGCAGCCTGCGCCTGTCTCTGGGCAGCCGCCGCTTGCGCCGCCTGCTGCTGCTGGGCCTGGCGCTGGGCCGCCTCGACTTGGGCACGCCGCTGCGCCTCCTGTTGCTGGGCAGCAGCCGCTTGCGCCTGTCTCTGAGCTGCCGCTTGCGCCGCCTGCTGCTGCTGGGCTTCGCGTCGGGCCGCTTCCTGCTGCTGGGCCCGTTGTTGCTCGGCCTGGCGTTGGGCGGCTTGCTGCTGCCGTTGCGCTGCCTCAGCCTGCGCGCGCCGCTGCGCTTCCTGTTGGGCCGCCTGACGTTGGGCGGCCTCCTGCTGGGCCCGTTGCTGTTCGGCCTGACGTTGGGCGGCTTGTTGCTGCCGTTGCGCTGCTTCGGCTTGGGCGCGCCGCTGCGCTTCCTGCTGCTGGGCAGCTGCCGCTTGCGCCTGCGTCCGGGCCGCTGCTTGCGCCGCCTGCTGCTGCTGGGCCTGGCGTTGAGCCGCTTCCTGTCGGGCCCGTTGCTGCTCGGCCTGACGCTGGGCGGCTTCCTGCTGGGCTTTCACCTGCTGCTGTTTTTGCTGCGCCTCCAGCTCACGCTGCTTTGCCGCCGCTTGCTGCTGGCGCTGCTGTTCGGCTTGCTGCTGTTCGGCTTGGCGCTGTTGTTCGGCTTGTTTCTGGGCAGCCTCCTGCCGGGCGCCAGTCTGCGGCGGTGCACCCGGTTGCATGGCTTTGGGCTGCTCGGGATTTTGAACCGCGGGCGGCGGCTGCGCGGCTTGGCGTTGCTGTTCCGCCTGGCGTCGAGCCGCTTCCTGTTGTTGAGCGTTCAACTGCTGGGCCCGTTGTTGTTGTTGTTCGCTTTCTTGCTGAGCCCGTGGTGGTTGCTGCGGGGGCCGTGGTTGGGCCGCTTGTGGCCGCTGCGCCGCCGGAGCGCCGGGAGGCGCCTCCTGTCCCGGCACCTGGTGCGCCACAATCACCGGTTTAGGCGGTGGCGCCGGTTGTGGAGGCAAGCCCTTCGGGACCTGGGGTTCGCTGCGCGCCAATGCCTGACGGATCTGCCGGGCACGATTCGGGTCAACGTTCTGCCAGCCCCTCTCGACTTGCACGTTCCGAATCGCCTGGGCCACCGGAGGTGCCGCCGTGGCCCGAGGCTGCAACTGCGGAGGCGGTGCGACGACCCGCAGGCGCTCGCCGCTCACGGCCGTTTGAAACGGGGCATTGGGCTGGGGCGGCGTTACGTAGTCGATCCGGTACCTGGGAAAGGGGTGATTAACCCGTTGCACCACCTGATCATACCGTGGCCCGGCAACGTCGATACCCTGGTCTTGATAGTAAATATCCGTGACGTTCGTGGTACGTTCGATGATCGTGAAATTCTGCTCCACCGGCAGCACCGCCTGCCGGTAGGATGGCCGCAGGAAGTCAACGATTTTCAGGAACACGTAGGCGGCCGGGCCGATATCATAATATCGATCAACCCACCCCTGAACCCGCACGCCGGGGTGCGGTTCGCACTCCGGCGGAAGGGGCGCCCAGCCGACGTAATCGTCATCATCCGACTCCCGCCAGGAAACCCAGGCCGGCGCCCATTGGTCACCGGGCACCCAGATCCAGCCTCGGTCCCGCAGCCGCGCCCAGCGGCCGTAATGGTAACATGCCCATCCGAAACTTTCGTTGGAAACCCAGGTCCAACCGCGGTCGGTGTAGACCCAGTGGCCATCGGTATAGGGCCGCCAGTCTGGATTTTCGGCGGCCACATCCGGCTGCCAGACGTAGCCGTAGGTGGCATCCTCGAACCAATGTCCCCCTTCCTGCAGGTCTTCGTAGAAGACATCGTACGAGGCCTGCGAGGGCACCGGCTGATCATCGTCGACATCACGGTCGTTCAGGGTTTGGATCTGTGCGAACGTATTCGGCGGCTGATTGCAACTCACAAAAATCAGCGAGGTAACGAGCCAGACGAAGGGAACAAATCGTCGATACATCATGGGTAACAGCTGGTTGGACCGCCAACGACGACCGAATATTCACTTCCGGCGGCCGCCACCCGGTTTGTGCCAGTCTCACGCACGACTCTAGCCCGCAAAAATCACATGGAAGCCGAAGCGACGCGCTCATTGCAGGCTAGAAGGCTCTTAAACCGACGCTACGCGTCTCTTTAAGAGCGGGTTTTAAAAGCGAGGTACCCAAACAAGCTGTTTTTACACTCCCCTCTCCAAAAAGCAGCGGAATTGTCCGGCGTAGCCGGAGAGTTCCGCTGCCAGAGCCTGCATCGCTTCCACGTCCACGGGTTCGATAGGGATTCGGAAGCGATGCAGGCTAGCGTGGCCGGCTTAGGAATTGGGAGGCAAGTTGAAACGCTTCCGACAGGAGTGCGCCCCCGCCCTGGTTTGAATTCAAAAACTGGCCAAGCACCGGATTGGGCGCCTGGGGGTTCGAAACGTGGTTACCGGTGGAGAGCAGCCGCATGACAACCGGAAGCAGCATCGGAAGCATCCCGAGCAGCGTCGATTCACTGAGCCCGGTTCGCTGCGCCAGGTCTCCCACGATTTGATTGAACCGTTCAGCACCGAAGAAATCCTGCAGCTGAGGAACGGTCACGCCGCCCTGAGCCAGATCGGTAACGCTCTGCTGGACGGCGACACTGCCCTGGGCTTGTTGCTGTTCGCTAAGGGCATCCTTCACATGGCTGCCGAGCACGTCGAGGATCGGTTGTAACTGGCGTTCGGCGCCTTGCAGGCCGGGAAGAAGGCTCGCGATTCCCGTCCAGCTTTGCAGGTCGCCCTGGTTGCCCGCGTGGTTCGGATCAGCCACGGCGGCCAGGATAGATTGGAAGAAGCTCATAAGTTTCGGTGGATGGATTTACATGTCTTTACGGTGCCGTCAGTTCCCTACCCGGCATTCTCTTCCTCTTCCAGCAGCACGAACCCATAAGGCCCGAGCGAAACCCCGCCGGCCCGCCGGTTGGCGCGAACGCCGAACTGGCTGAGCGCGCAGCTGTGCCACTCGCAGGTCCCTTCCCGGCCGGAAAAGTTAAACGCGCACCATACCGAAGGGTGGTTACCACTCGTGCGCCGGAATGCCAGCACCGGGCCGTTGCCGGGCTGAAACTGCAGATCTCCCGCCACGAGGGCCGGCCGATGCCGGCGCCAGGCGAGCAGTGCCTTGACGTGGTTCAACACCGAGCCGGGATCCCCGGCCTGAGCCGCCACGGACAGACGCCGGTGCTCCTCGGGCACCGGGAGCCACGGCTCAACCTGCGAGAAACCGGCGGCGAGGCCTTCACCCGTCCACGGCATCGGCGTACGGCAACCGTCGCGGCCCCGGTAGTCCGGCCAGAACGCGATCCCGTAGGGGTCGCGCAGCCGTTCAAACGGCACGTCCGCTTCGGGCAGGCCGAGTTCCTCACCCTGATAGAGAAAGGCCGTACCGCGCACGCTCACCAGCAGGGTGACCAGCATTTTGGCCAGGCCGGTTTGGTCGACGGGCTGCAGCCAACGCGAAACGAGGCGCATACTGTCGTGATTCGAGAACGCCCAGGACGGCCACCCCCCTGGGGCCGTGGCTTCGAACTCGTCAAACACGGTGCGAACCGCGCCCGCATCAAACGCCTTGCCCAGAAAGCTGAAATTGTAAGCCGTGTGCAAGACGCCGGCCTGGACGTATTCAGCGGTTCGCACGACCGGTTCGTCGTCGGCAACCTCGGCCACAGCCATCGCGCCCGGGTAACGGTCGAGTAATTGCCGCATCCGGCGCAGGAACGTGAGGTTTTCAGGCTGCGACTTATCGTAAAGGTGGCGCTGCCAATAATACGGGTTGTCGTCCCGTCCTTCCCCCGCGTACGGCCGTTCTTTCGGCCAGGGCGGATTGTCGCGCAACAGGCAGTCGTGCATGTAGAAGTTGGCGGCGTCCAGGCGGAGCCCGGTGACGCCGCGGTTCAACCAGAATCGTGCCACTTCCAAAAGAGCATCCTGCACGGCCGGTTGGTGCAGGTTCAGGTCCGGCTGCTCTTTGAGGAAGTTATGCAGGTAGTATTGGCGGCGCCTCGGATCCCACTGCCACGCGGGGCCGCCGAACGCCGACAACCAGTTATTGGGCGGCGTGCCGTCGGGTTTGGGGTCTGCCCACACGTACCAGTCAGCCTTGGGATTGTGCCAGTCCTGCCGGCTTTCGCGGAACCATGGGTGCCGCTCGGAGGTGTGGCTCAGCACCAGGTCAATCACAACTTTAAGCCCGAGCCGGCCGGCCTCGGCCGCCAGCGCATCGAAATCGGCGAGGGTGCCGAATTGCGGATCAACGTCCGTATAATCCTCGACGTCATAGCCGAAGTCGGCCATCGGGGACTTGAAAAACGGCGTAAGCCATACCGCGTCGGCTCCCAGGTCCCGCACATAGCCGAGTCTGCCGGTAATCCCGTCCAGGTCCCCGACGCCGTCGCCGTCGGAATCCGCAAAGCTGCGCACGTAAATTTCGTAAATAACCGCGCCTCGCCACCATTCGTGGGGTGCGCTGGCCGAGCCTGGGTTTGGCATACGGAAGTGCTTTCGGAGGGGGGCTTTGAAGCTTGCATAAAGCAAACCGGCAAAAACCACAATGCTTTGTGCAAGCGGCTTACGTTTACCGCACGTTTGCCGATTAAGGCTTGCATAAAGTTTTCTAACGATTATACTATTAGGTTTACCCCGGCGCACAATGAAGTTTAAGGTTCGAGATGAAATTCGGCTCGCAGTAACCACGGTAGCGCTTGCGCTCTGCGCGGGCGTACTTACCCCTCTACGCGCCCAGGTGAGACCGGACGGTCCGGCACCCTCGGTTTCGCCTTCACCGCTCGGCCTCAACCCTTTTGAACAGGAGGTTAAGGCGCTCGAAGGCCGGCGGCTTGACATCACGCAGCGGCCGATCGTTTTCTACGGCAGCTCGTCCATTCGTCTCTGGAAGACCCTCAATCAGGATTTCGCGGGTTACCCGGTCGTTAATTGCGGTTTCGGCGGCTCACGCTTAACCGACTGCGTGCGATACGTCTCCCGCCTGGTGTTGCGCCTAAAGCCCGCGGCCGTGGTGCTCTATGCCGGTGATAATGACCTAGCCGAGGGCGTCCCGCCGGAGCGGGCTTTTGCTTCTTTTCGAGAACTTTATCGCGCGTTGCGCGACTACTCGGAACAAATGCCGATCGCCTATATCTCGGTTAAGCCTTGTCCGGCCCGGATTCGTAACCTCAGCAACATCTTACGATTCAACGACCAGGTGAAGACGTTCCTGCAGAATGAGCCGGAAACCAGGTACATCGACATTTGCACCGCCATGCTCGGGCCGGAACGGAAACCTAATCCCGCCCTTTTTGTGCAGGATCAGATTCATCTCAGCGGGGCCGGCTCCCAGATTTTGCGCCGGGACGTCTCGGCATTTTTAGCGAGTGAATTGCATCCTGCGACCTCTACGTCTTCGACGGCAACGGCGATTAAGGCAACGGCTGCCAAGGCGCAGCCTTCGCCGGCGACGTCGGTAAAGGCGCAGCCCTCTCCCGCCACCTCCTCGAGCTAGGCTCATAAGGTTTGCCGACGTTGCGTTCTGAAGTAACGGATTCCTCTTGCCGGGCGAGCCTTGCTCGCCTCGGAGTGCTTTTTCCTGGTAAACGACGGACTAATATTTCCGGGTTTTCATGCCGTCAGATCCTTGCAGAATGAGAGCCGCACAATTGAATTGAGCACGATCCGCCAGCCGTGCCGGCGTTACCCGGTCCTGTTAGACCCCTTTGAATCGAACCAAATCGGGTTATCTCTGGCATTGGCATGGAATATGCCACTGAAGGCGTTATGAAGCGGTTGGTTGAACTCGATATCCTCCGCGGGTTTTTGCTGCTGTTGATGATCAGCAATCATTCCCCGTCACCCTTGCGCCGCTTTACCGATCAACCCGTCGGCTTCTTCTCGACGGCGGAAGATTTCGTCTTTGTCTCTGCCTTTCTGGCGGGCATGCTCTTTCAGAAGCGAACCGAGCGGCAGGGATTTGAAGCCGCCAAATCGGCCACCATGGCACGCGCCCTGCGCATTTACCAGGCGCATCTGGTGACGCTGGTGTTCACTTTCGCCGTCGGCAGCCTGTTTCTCCTGCAATTGCCGGGGCTGCAGGACCTCCTGAGTCACTATTGGACGAATCCGGCCGCGGCGGCGCTGGCTTCGCTCGGCTTGGCCTTCCAACCGCCGCTGATGGACATCCTGCCGATGTACATCGTGTTCTCGCTGCTGACGCCGGTGGCGTTCTGGGCGGCCAAACGCTTTGGGTGGCGCAGCGTGTTCATTGCCAGTGCGGCGCTTTGGGTCTTATCTCAGTTTCATCTGCGGGACCTTCTTTTGGGACCGATCAAGAGCGGTTTTCCCTTTATCGATCCCGGCCCGTTTGACCTGCTTTCCTGGCAGTTTCTCTGGGTGGGCGGCCTCCTTTTCGGCAAGTGTCTGCAGGCCCGCCAACCGGTTAAGCTTCCGGTCGTCAGCGAGGTGGTGTTTCTGCTGCTGGCGATCGGCTTCCTGATCTGGCGGTGGTATTGCAATTACGTGGAGGTCGACCCGAGTGCGACCTGGTGGTTCCTGAACAAATGGCATCTGGGGCCGTTACGCGTACTGAACTTTTTCGTGGTAACCTGGCTCGGGGCAAAAGTGCTGCCGCAAGTGGCGCGATGGCAGGAACAGTTGAAGCCCCTCGCCTGGGTAGGCCAAAACATGCTGCCCGTGTTCGCCTTTCAGATTTGTTTAACGCTCGTGCTGGTAGGCTGGCTGACTCCGGCCAACAACCCCGGCGGGCTCGCCTCGACGGCGCTGGTGGTGCTGCAGACGCTGCTCGCCTTGCTTTTCGCCTGGCTTTTAGACTGGCGGCGCACGCGCCAGAAGTTGGCGGATGCCCGGCCGACTCTCGGGATGGCGCACTCGCACTGACGTAGGACGGTTCCGCCTCCCGGCGGCACAAAGCCCCGGGGATGCCTGAAAAGCACGGCTGCGCGGACCCGATTTACGGTAGAAATTTTCCTCGCCAAGGGCGGGTTGAGTTCCTATCTTGCCCGGTCGCGATCTACCGACCTACTATGTCTTGGAAACGTGCGCAGTTTCATGCGGAAGCGATGCTCGCCAACCTGGGAGCAGGACCGAAAGTGAAAGTCCGCAAGGACCTCCGGGGCAGGAAATTGCTGCTGGTAGACGACGAGGCCAACCCTTACCGCACGATGTGCTTTACGATCGCGGCTAAAATCGTCAAAAAGCGAGGCGGAGACGTTGAGATCCGGGCGCCTAAGGCCGGGGAGGTACCGCATGCAGAAATGCTCGGAGGCCCTCCGGAAAAGCCGGAACCCCGGGCGCGTACGAGCACGCCGGGAACAAAGCGGCGGTAAGTCACACGGCGGCCACGGCGATTAGGCGGTGTGACTGAACGCCGAACCTACTCGACACTCGACACCCGCCGGCCTTCACGCCACTCCGGCGAGTTCTTCGGTCTGCACGTTGAATTGCAGTTCGTACAGCCGCCGGTAAAGCATCGAGCAGTGCACCAGTTCGGAATGGGTACCGATTTCCCGCACCTGCCCCTGGTGCATGACGACGATCTGGTCGGCTTTCAATACGGTCGACAGACGATGGGCGATGGCAATTACCGTGCGGCCTTCCGCCAGGCGCTCGAAAGCCGCCTGGATCTCCCGCTCCGCCTCCGAATCGAGAGCCGACATGGCTTCGTCCAGGAGCAGAACCGGTGCATTCTTGAGCAGCGCCCGGGCGATGGACAGCCGCTGCTGCTGGCCGCCGGATAACAAACAACCCTTGTCGCCGATCACGGTCTCGTACCCGTTCGGCTGCGCCAAGATAAATTCATGCGCATACGCCTGTTTCGCGGCCTCGATGATTTCCGCTTCGGTCGCATCAAGACGACCGTACCGGATATTATTCAGGATCGTGTCATGAAACAGAAAGGTATCCTGCGTGACGATCCCGATCTGATCCCGCAATGAATGCTGCCGGATCGTCCGCAGATCCCGGCCGTCCAGCAAGACCGCGCCTTCATTCGGATCATAAAACCGCAGCAGCAAGGAAAGAATCGTGCTCTTGCCCGCCCCGCTGGATCCTACCAGAGCGTAGTACTTGCCGGGCTCGATATGCAGGTTCAACTGCTGGACCGCGGGCGGTAACTCGGGCCGGTAACGGAAGGTGACGTTCTCGAGTCGGATATCGCCCGCGCTGCGCCCGAGGGCAACTGCGCCGGGAAGATCCTGGATTGACGGTTCCCGGTGCATGATTTCGAAGATGTTACTGGTCGCCGTAAAGCATTTCTGCATCGTTAGATGGATGCGGCTCAGCTTCTTGACCGGGTCATAGAGCATGAAAATACCGGCCAGCAACGCAAGAAACTTGGCGGCGGAGAGGTGGGTCGTCCAAACGTAAAACAGTGCGAGCCCCACGCCGGCGGCCGCGACGGCTTCCACCATCGGGCCGACCACCTCGATCGCTTTGCGTACCTTCATGCTGTGTCGAAACTGCTGCTGGGTGATCTTTCGAAAGTTCGCGTTCTCGCGTTCTTCACGCGCGAAGGCCTTGATTACGCGGATGCCGGCAAAGGTTTCCTGCAAAACCGTCATCATCGAACTGGCGTTGGCCTCCTCTTTCTTACCCTGGCTGCGCACTTTCTTGCCGTAGACGATGATGGGCACCATGCAGAGCGGAAAAAGGACGAGGCTTATCAGGGTGAACTTCCAGTCGAGGTGAATCAATGCGTACAGCGCGCAAATGATGGTGAGCGGCTGTTTGATCACATCGCTGCTGATGCTGGTGAGCGCGTTTTGCGCGACCATGGTGTCGTTGGCCACGCGGGAAATCAGCAGGCCGGCCCGTTCGCGGTTGAAGAACTCGAGCGAGTGACGCAGGAGGTGCTCAAACAGCTTGCAGCGCAGGTCGGTCAGAACGCGCAGGCTTACCCAAGCCATGTAGTAAGCGTTCAAGTAGTCGCAAAGGCTGCGGACCAAAAAGATGAACGGGATGGCTGCGCACACAACGACCACGGCGCTGATGTCCGGCCCACCGGCCCCGGAAAGATCCGAGAGGTGGCTGCCTTGAGGAAAGATCCGGGCATTCACGTACCGCATCACGAGCGGCAGCAGGCCACTGGCCATGCCGTAGAGCGCCCCGAAGAACAGGGCGAGAAAAAATCTCCACCAGTAAGGCTTGAGGTACGGAAAAAGGTCACGGTACGGGCCGACGGCGGTTTGCCACGTCTGTCGAAGCGAAAATTTAGGTTTGGCCATGTCGCACGAATCCTGCACCCGCGGAAAATGCCGATCCTCCCGGCCCACGAGCTATCCGCAAAGGTCCCCCATAGCACGAATCACCGTGTCGGTCGACAGCTCGGTCATCGGTCGGCCCGGTTCGTTGGGTGAAAGCGGTTCGTAATCGGGTCCGAATCCGGCGCGGACCACCCGTCCGCCCGGGTGGCGCGGGCGCCAGTGGAACGGATTGGTCGGTCCGAACAACACCAGTTCGGGCCGGTTGAACACGGCGGCAAGGTGGGCGCCGGCTGAATCGACGCCCAGAAAAAAGGTCGCTTGGCGGATCAGAGCGCAGGTTAGCAGCAGATCCGTCTTCCCGGCCAGCACGACGCACGGCGCCCGATTTCCGACCGCTGCACGAATCGATTGAGCGTGCTCCAATTCCGCCTTATCCCGCCCCCCGGTGAGCAGGCAAGGCAGCCCGGAGCGCCGGTGCGCCTCGGCGATAACGGCGGCCCACGACTCCGCGGGCCAGAGCTTCTCGACACGGGCCGTCCCGGCTTGAACCGCGAAATAGGCGTTCCCCACCCCCAGATCCTGAAGCAGGCTCCGCGCGGCTGCCAGCACGTTCGCCGGAAGGCGCAACGCCGGTTCGGCCGGGACCGCTGCCGGTTCGAAGCCGCGCACCAGGTCGAGGTATAGGTCCACGGTATGCAGATCTCGGACGGAGGAATCAACCGGCACGTTGTAAATCCAATGCCGCAAACGCCAATGGTCGGGGCGCCGGAGGCCGACGCGCCGCGACGCCTTGGAGAGCAAAACCATCAGGGCGGCACGGTCATTTCCCGTAAAATCGACGCAGCTGTCGAATCCCGTGCACAGCAGCCTGGCCCACAACTTCAATGACCGGCTCCGCCGGTAGACCCAGACTTCGTCCACCCCCTCGATGGCCGGCGCAAGTTCCGCTGCGTACTGGTCGATGAGCAGGGTTATCCGGCTGCCGCCGGAAACTCGGCGCAGGCTGCGTAGAGCGGCGGTGGTCAGGACGAGGTCCCCCAGCCTTTTCAACTGAATCGCCAGGATGCGCCTCATCCTACGTACGGAACTATGGCGATGACGCGGCACGCCTCTGCATTACGGTCCGGTAAGCGTCCAGAACCCGCCGGCGGAAATGGTCCCAGGTGAATTCGGCAACCACGCGTTCACGGCCGGCACGGCCCATGGCTTCCCGAGTCACAGGGTCGCGATAAAGGGTTTCAATGGCGGCGGCCAGCGCGTCCACGTTGTTAGGGGGAACGAGGATGCCGTTAAGGCCGTTGACCACCACGTCACCCGCCTCGCGCGTCGTCACTTGCGCCAGACCGCACGCAGCCGCTTCATACGTCGATTTTGCGCTCCCCTCGCACTCGGACGGAAAGACGTGGACCGAGCACTGGGGATAAATTTTTTCCACCTCCCGGGTAAACCCGATCACCCGCACGCCGGACGGCAACCGCTCAAGCAGCGGCTTGATCTCCGGGTGCACGTGACCCACCAGCCAGAGCTCGGCATCCGCCAACCGGAGTCGCTTCCAAGCCTCCAGCAAGACGTGAACACCCTTACGCCGGATCAGCGCGCCCACGAACACGGCCCGGAAGATCGGAGGCGGTGAACCCGGCCGGAACCGGTCGGTATCCACCCCGCGCGACATGCGGAACAATTTCGCGTCGGCGATGCCGGCGGCGTGAAAAGTTTCGGCAGCCCGTTCGGAAAGCACCAGGATGAGATCGGCCAGATCATACTCCTCGAGCGACTGCTGCCGGCTGACCAGCAACCGGTAAAGCCAGCGCTGCGGAATCGGTGCCCGTTCCATTTCCAGTTCGCGCTCCGTTTTCAGGGGCACCTGATTGCCTTTGTGCCGGTGCCAGGTCGGGATTTCCAACACTGAGGGGACGCCGAGTCGCCGGGCGGCGCGCAAGGTGTGCAACGCTTCGCCCGACCATCCATGGAAAAGGTCAAAGCGTCCCGTCCGTAAGAAACGGCTCGCAACGCGGTCGAGAGCTTTTTTTTTCGCATCATAATAATAACGGCTTTCCAGGTTAGAAAGGAGCCGGACCGGGTGCCAGGCGAGCGAGCGGATCGGCGAACGGCGCAGGTCCCCGGCACGGTTCCCGTAAGCGAGGGCAACCCCCAGGCGATCCCGGATACCGACCAGGGTTTCATAAGCGACGGCATCGAGACCATACCCTCCAATGCGGGCCGAAGTTGCGTAAAGGATACTGCGGGGTAACGGGTCCGTCGACACGACAAGAGAATGCCACAAATGCCACAAGGCGAAAAATGCCACAAACTCAGTGACGGGTAACGGGTAACGCGCGTAACGGGTAGAGTTCGGCGTTCGGCGTGGCAACCTGAGTGCGGGCTGCCGATGTCAAGTCCGGGATTCAGAAGTATTATTCTTCCTGCCGTGGTTCGCCGTGTCCGCCGTGTGAACTCTGTCGCCGGGCCCGCTAAATCGCTGTGACCGCTGTGTGATGCGGCTGGATTCAACTCCGGGCTTGGTTTACAAACAACTTTCTCAGTAAATTCAATGAAAATTGGTCTCGTTCGTAGAGGGTTTTCCCGGACCGGCGGCGCCGAAGCCTATCTGAAGCGGCTCGGGCGCGCTTTGGCGGATGCCGGCCATGAGGTCACGCTTTACGGCACGCCCGATTGGCCCTCGGCCGAGTGGCCATACGGAAAAGTTGTGACCGTTCCGGGCGACACGCCCACGAGTTTCGCCCAGAACCTTCAGGCCATCCAGCCCGGCGGCGACATCCTTTTCAGCCTGGAACGAGTGCTTCGCTGCGATTGCTACCGTGCCGGGGACGGCGTGCACGCGCGCTGGCTTGAGCGGCGAAGGGCCCACGAACCGGTCTGGCGGGACCGGTTACGGTTCACAAACCGCAAGCACCAGGAAATACAGCATTTGGAAGAGATCCTTCTGCGCCAGAGAAAAGCGCGCGAAGTCATCACCAACTCCGACCTGGTAAAACAGGAAATTATCGGAACCTTCAGTTATCCGGCTGAGCGGATCTCGGTTATCCGTAACGGCCTGCCTGAAGCGCAGTTCAGGAAACGGGCGGGCACCCGGCCGGAATGGCGCAACCGGTGGGATCTCCGTGGGAACGAGATCGCCGTGTTGTTCGCCGGCTCGGGTTGGTTCCGCAAAGGCCTGCATTACGCGCTGGAGGCGATGGCCGGCATCAAAGACCCGCGCGCGCGCCTGCTGGTCGCGGGTGAAGGCAGGAAACCATGGCCGGTACCTTCCAACGTGCGGTTTCTCGGTCCGGTAACCGACATGAGTTCGCTTTACGGTGCGGCAGACCTGTTTCTTTTACCGACCATTTACGATCCGTTCTCAAACGCCTGCCTGGAAGCCGTCTCATTTGGATTGCCGGTGATCACAACGGGTGCCAACGGCTTTGCGGAAATCATGCGGACAGGAACCCACGGCGAGGTGATCGCGGACGCCCAAAACGTGCCGGCGCTCCGTGCCGCGATCGAGAAATGGCTCGATCCGCGCCTGCGTGACGGTGCTCGGGAAGCGTGCATCGAACTGGCGTGTCGCCATTCGATGCATAACAACCTCCAGCAAACGTTGTCAGTCCTGCAGAGGCTGGCCGGCAGCGCGCCGGACCCTATTCAGCGTGCGACTCCGCGTAAAGTCTCTTCTGATTTTCCCGGCCATAACGGTCCGTGATCTGCTCCCAGACCTGGTAGAGCTCATCAAGGGCGGCCTTGGGCGCCGTTTTACCCGCCAGGACGGACGACACGCGCACGTCCAGTTCGTGCCAATACTCCGCCGCCCCGGGAATACGCAAATAGAGCTCCTGTTCCGGCAAAACCAGGTTTTGGTAGTACGCGCCCAAGAACTCAAGCGCATCCTCGGTGTCCCATCCCTCCCTCTGCCATTCTTCGATGCGTGCGGTCCCCACGGGCGGAAAATACTCGTACTTCATGCCCGGCTGCACCCCCGTCCAGCCATTGGCGGAGTTGAAGAAGGCGTTTTTCCGGTTGGCCATGAAGGCCAGGAAATCATAAGTCGCTTCCTTTTTCTTTGACCGCTGCGAGATCACGCAGTGCCAGCTCCCCCCGTTGGTGTTGCCGACCACGTTAAGCGGGTTTTTTTCCCACTGGCCCGTCAGGGGATTAAAGGCCTCGGTCGTACCGGGGATGATGGTTGCGCCCACTCGACCTTGCACCTTGGAGCGCGCTCGATCCTGGGCAATGGTGGGTAGATCGCCCCACGTGGGTTCCAGGGCGGCGTGCCCGGCAAGAAACACGTTCCATCCCTGATCCAGCGTCCAGTCAATTTGCTCCTTCGGGCCGTTGGGCAGGAATTTCACATAATCTTCCAATGCGCGAAGATACCCCTCGGAATTGATCAGGGGCTTCATCGTGTCCGGGTTGAAATAAAAATACCGGTTGTTCGATGAAATGACGTATGGCGCAGCGAGCGTCAGGAAGTGGAAAAAGCCCTGTTCGTTGACCTTGGCGTGAAGCGAAAGGCCCCAGTCATTCTGCCCATCGCCGTTCCAATCCCAACCGGTGAAAAAAGATGCCACCTCATGCATCTCTTTCATGGTTTTTGGAGGGTTGGGCAGGTCGTAGCCCAGTTTAGCCTTGAACTGTTCCTGGTAGTTTGCGTTACCCAGGACGTCTTTGCGGTAATAGAGAATCTGGGCATCCGCATCCAACAGGACGCCGTACAGCTTGCCCCGCCAGGTATACAGCCGTTTTATGGCCGGCAGGAATTCGTCCGGATTCCAATACGGATACCTGCGATCCTGAAGGAACGGCGCGATTTCGATAATGTATGGCTCCTGAGCTGTGAAATAGTCTCCGTAGAACCACGCCGCGGTCTGATACGCGTCGTATTTGCCGGGCCCGTTCGTGAGATCCGCAAAGATCTGCTGATGCAGCGTGTCGATCGGGGCTTCGGTCAGATTAACGT
>JAFAUY010000404.1 GCA_019243005.1 Verrucomicrobiota bacterium
TGGTGAACAAGGGGGCGGTTAATACCGAGCGTACAAAACCTTTGGCCGGAAATCCCACGGTGATGATCCAGGCCAGCAAAAAACCGCTGCAGACCTCCAGGGGCACTGAAACCCCCACGTAAATGAGGGTAACTCCAAGGCTATGCCAGAACTCGGCATCCCGCAGGAGTGAAACGTAGTTCTCAAGACCCACGTAGCCGGTGATCCCCTGACCAAGCACGTAATTGGCAACGCTGTAATGCAGCGCCGAAATGATCGGGAAAAAGGTGAAGGCGATGACCCACAGGACGGCTGGGGCGAGCATTCCATATTTGAATGCGCGCTCCGAGCGCGCCTCGGCCCGGCTGGCGGGTTCCATCCGCGGCGCGGGAGGCGGTTGGGTTGTCGCAACCGGGTTCTTGGTGGGCACGAGGTTTGCAGGTTCCGGTTCAGTTAGAGGCTGTGTGAGAGGCCCGACCTAATCAAGCTCACCGCTCCCTGGCTCTCACACATCCTCTAATTATCCTTTCAGACCATGCCTTGGGCGCTGAATGATTCCTGGTAGAGCTTTTTCTGCTTGTCGCGTCCGTAACGGTCCGTGATTTTCTCCCAGGCCTGGTACGTGTCGTCGAGCGCTGCCTTGGGGGTGGTCTGGCCGGCAAGCACAGCGGAGACCCGCACGTCCAGTTCGTGCCAGTACTCCGCCGCCCCCGGGATCCGCAGGTATTCTTCCTGTTCCGTCAGCGCCAGGTTGTCATAGTACCCGGCCAGGTAGGATTTCACGTCGTCGGTGTTCCAGCCGTATTGTTTCCATTCCTCCAGACTCCCTGTGCCGACCGGTGGCAGGTACTCGTACTTCATGCCGGGCTGCACCCCGGTCCAGCCAT
Organism: Verrucomicrobiota bacterium; assembly: GCA_019243005.1. Classification (GTDB taxonomy): domain Bacteria; phylum Verrucomicrobiota; class Verrucomicrobiia; order Chthoniobacterales; family JAFAMB01; genus JAFBAP01. The sequence goes on from JAFAUY010000404.1 coordinate 867, forward strand.
TGCAACAATTGAAAATCGCGTTTTTCTTGTTCGCCATGAACGCCAGGAAGTCGTACGTAGCCTCCTTTTTCTTCGACAGCCGGGAAATGACGCAGTGCCACGTCCCGCCGTTGGTGTTTCCGACCAGGTTGTTATCGCCCTTCTGCCACTGTTTCGTGATCGAGTTGTAAACTTCATCGACGCCCGGGATGAGGGTCGCGCCTACCTTGCCCTGCGTGAAGTTGGTCTTTGGATCCTGGGCAAAGGTAGGCAGGTCGCCCCAGGTCGGTTCCATGACGGCGTGACCCGCGAGGAACAGGTTCCAACCCTGGCTAAGCGTCCAGCTGATGGCCTCTTTCGGGCCGCACGGCAGAAACTTGACGTACTCTTCCAATGCCCGGAGGTGTCCCTCGGAGTTGATCAAGGGCTTCATGTCGTCCGGGTTGAAGAAAAAGTATTTGTTGTCCTTCGAGATGACGTACGGTGCGGCCAGGGTCAGGAAGTGAAAGAACCCCTGTTCATTCACCTTTGCGTGCAAGGAAATGCCGTAGTCGTTCTGACCGTCGCCATTCCAGTCCCACCCGGTGAAGAACGTCGCCACATCGTGCATCTCCTTCATCGTCTTGGGCGGGTTAGGTAAGTCGTAGCCGAGCTTGCCTTTGAATTTCTCCTGGTAGTCAGGCCTGGAGAGGATGTCTTTGCGGTAATACAGGATCTGCGCGTCACCATCGAAAAGCGCGCCGTAGACCTTTCCCTGCCAGGTGTAGAGGCGCTTCATCGCCGGAAGCCACTCATCCGGGTTCCAGTAAGGGTACTTGGGCTCTTTGAGGAAAGGCGCCAACTCGACGATGTACGGCTCCTTCGCATTGAAGAAGTCGCCGTAGAACCACGCGCCCGTCATGTACGCGTCGTAACGGCCCAAACCGGTGGTTAAGTCAGCAAAAATCTGTTGGTGTAACGTGTCGATCGGCACCTCGGCCACGTTCACGTGGCCACCGGTCTCTTCCTCCCAATGTTTGGTATGATACTTGAGCCCATCGCCGACGGTGGCCTTGAGTACCATGACTGAAATGGTGGTGCTCTTGAAGGGCTTGGTTTTCAGAAACTCGATGCGCTCTTTCGTGATTGGCGACTCGTAGGGCGCTTCGGGGGCGGAATCGACCAGGTTACCTTCAGCGGCAACCGCCATGGGCAGGATCCGGCCAAGCAGCGCGGTGGAAATGCCACAAACGCCACAAGCCATAGGTGCCACAAATGGAGGTGTGGCGGGGTGTCGGGCGTCGAATGGCGGGTGAAAAGACGCCGTGCCCGCCGTGTGACCAGTTCTCTTACCGGTTCAGTTGTTTGACGGCGATGATGCGAAAATCCCCGGCAGGCCCTCTCTCCACGGTGAAGGAGAGCGTTGCGTCCCCTTCCTTGCTTTGGGACCCGTTTGAGACCGTCCAATGAAACGGTTGCAGGACCTGGTACCGGTTGCGCCCGGCGGAACCGGAGATCGTGCACCTACCCCGCGGAATCCATTTCCGTACCGGCCACTCCTGATGGTAGACCTCCGTGGAGTGTTGCACTTGATTGCGCGTCAATCGTCCCCGGCCGTAGAAGGTCACCTGGTTGCCGAAAAAGTGTTCCTGCCGCGAAACGTCGTTA
>JAFAUY010000045.1 GCA_019243005.1 Verrucomicrobiota bacterium
TTCTCTGAGGGCCGGCTTTCACGGCTTTCAGAGAAACCTCCGCGGGCCGAACCGGCATAACGGTTCGCTTACCTCCTAAGACCTATTTTCCCCTTGCAGTTATGGCAAAAGATTTCAAACCCACCGTTGAGGCACTCCGGCAAATGACCGAAAAGGCTAAAGCGGGACGGCTGGCCGCAGCGGATGAGCAAGCCGGGGCGTCCTCTTTCCGCGATTTGGTTCTCGGCGGCGGCAAGTCTCTCGCGGCGGCGCTTGAGTTGCTCACTGAATTGCCCTGGTACATTCCGGTTAACGGAACCGTCGAAGCGTGGGCGCAGCTCACCCCGCCGCGGAAACGCAGTTTTCTGGCCGCCTTGCGCCTTCTGCAGACTGAGGTTGCGCTGCGAATGCGGTTAAGCATCGCCCGTGGGCTGTTCAAGGTTGACCCGGAAAGCACCCTTAAGTTGATCGTCAGCACCCTTGGGGAAATGCACAAAAGCGGGAACCTACAGGGCCGTGACCGGTCTGCGGTAACCAACGTACTGATCGGGAAGACGAAGCCCTGGTTGTTCCAGCTTGACTTATCGAAGTTGAAAGCAGCCGACGCGAAGCTCATTGCCGTCTGTGCGTTGGAGGCGTGTACGGCCGCAAGCCCGCCCGCAGCCTTCTCCGTGATCGAATGGGCCAAGCCGTTCGCTGAGGTGTCAGGCTTGAACGAGGAGGCGCGGTCCGAATTGGCTAAGGGACTGGCAAAATGGGCCGGCCGCTGGCAGAAACAGATCGCCAAACTCGATCTCCCGGACGACGTCCGCGCGCAAGTTGGCGGCGTAAAAGGTGCGCAGGCGCAACCTGCCGCGCCGGAGCCTGCGCCCACCCCCCCGGCTGCCGTGCCGGCGCCTTCCATCAATCCGGATGCGCCGGCTCCAGTCGAGCCGCAAGCGCCCGCGTCGCCCGGGAAAATGTCCAGGCCCGCGGTACCCCGTCATGCTGCCCGGCCGGCACCGGCCCAGAAAACTCCTCAAAAACCGGCGGTGAAGGAAAACCTGGCGATTTCCGAATTGCTACGCCAGGTCGAACACCGTTTCGAACAAGTAAAAGGGGAATTGCACGCCGCGCGGCAGCAACTCCGCAACCTCACCCCCATGAACGGTTCCGGCGGCGGCACCTCTCCGGCGCACTCGTCCGAACTCCATAAATTGCGGCAGGAGAACTCGCGCCTGACGGAAGAGGTTCAGCAGTTGCGCAGCACCCTGGATGATCTCGCGGCAGACCGGTTCGACGTGGCGATCAGCCGCCGTGCCGATACCGAACAACCCGACAATGACCCGATATCTCAGTATCAATCCCTGCTGACCCTGAAGTTGCGCGAGGAAATCATGCGATTCCAGGCCCTTAACCGGGAAAACCACCTCGATGGTCTACCGCTGCTTTTGGAGAACGTCATTAACGTGCTGGAGGCGCACGGCATCGATCTTTCCAACATCCAACCCCCACCGGCGCCGGCCAAGCGAAGGTATTAGACTGCCGTCGTGTCTCCAGAACCCTTGAGCCTAAAATCGCTTACAGATGAGGAAAGCTTTGCCGTACGACGCACTTTAAAGGACGGGGAGATTTCGGGTCTCAAGGATTCTACAGGTACGGTTATGGACCGCAAAATCATCCACCTCGACATGGATTGTTTCTATGCGGCAATCGAGGTGCGCGACCATCCGGAACTGGCCGGCAAACCGGTCGGCGTCGGCGGTGCCCGCCACCGGCGCGGCGTGTTGACGACGTGCAACTACGAGGCGCGAAAGTATGGCGTGCGTTCGGCCATGCCGACGTTCGAGGCCTTACAAAAATGCCCGCACCTGATCGTGATGCCGACGCGCTTCGACGTCTACCGTCGCGAATCGGCCCGGATCCGAAGCATTCTTTACAAGTTTACCTCAATCGTCGAGCCGCTCTCACTTGACGAAGCCTTTCTCGACCTCAGCGCTCACGGAGGAGAAACTGCGGCGGTGGCAAAGGTGATCCGCGAAATGATCCGCCAGCAGACGGGGCTGACGGCGTCCGCGGGAATCGCCCCGAATAAAATGCTGGCCAAGATCGCCAGCGACTGGCGAAAACCGAATGGCCAGTTCGAGATCAAGCCGGAGGATGTGCCCGCTTTCATGCAGGATCTGCCCGTTCACCGGCTGTGGGGAATCGGCCAGAAGACCGCGAAGCGGCTGACCGGTAGCGGCATCCACACCTGCAGCCAGTTGCAGGCTTACCCGCGCCTGCAACTCTATACCTGGTTCGGCAAATTCGGGCTTGAACTTTTCAAACTTTGCCGGGGTATCGATGAGCGTCCGGTGGAGCCGGACCGGCACAGAAAATCATTAAGCAACGAAAAAACGTTCGTGCATAACCTCACCTCGCCGGCGCAATGTGAAGGTAAGTTACCGGAACTGTTCGAGGACCTGATGCAGGACCTGGCCAGACACGAGGGCAGAGGCAAAGTGCGCGGGGTGATGGTGAAGATCCGGTTTGCCGACTTCACGCGGACGACCGTGGAACGGGCGGATCTGCCCCTTGCCCTCGAGAGTTTCCGGCTTTTGCTCCACGAAGGCCTCCAGCGCAAGACGTTGCCCGTCCGCCTCCTGGGGGTCGGGGTTCGTTTGGAAGAACCCGATGAATCGACCGATACGCAGCTCGAGCTCAACCTGGCTTGAAAAGCAGATCCGCAGAACCGGCCAAAAAAAAGCGATCCACAGCTTACACAGATTACCATGCTCACGCCGTACACGTTCGTACCCCAGGCTCGTCTCCTGGATTTTATGCGTCAGGCAGCGGACCCGACGCTGATTAACCTGGCGGCCGGTTTGCCATCTTCCCTCTCGGTTCCGAAACAAGAAATTGCAGCGGCGTTTGATCGCGTGTTCCAGACAGAAGCGGATCTCGCGCTCGGCTACCATTCCCCCGACGGGGATTACGCCTTGCGCGCGCTGATCGCTGGCCGGCTCAGCGGGCGCGGGGTGCGCGTCCGGGCAGAGGAAATCGTGATGACGACGGGCTGCACCCAAGCGTTGCATGGGATGATCCGGCTCTGGGCGCGACCTGGTGACGTTGTGGCCTGCGAAGCTCCCGCCTATTATGCTTCCCTGGAGGTTTTGGGAGACCTCGGCGTTCGAGTCCTGCCGATTCCCGTACGGGACGAGCAAGGGATTGACCTCGACTGGGTGGCCACGCTCTTTCCGAAGTTCCAGCCCCGGTTTCTCGTCGTGTGCCCGACCTTGTCCAACCCTTCCGGCGCAACGCTGCCGCCGGAAAACCGGAAAACCCTCCTTGACCTCTGCCGCCGTTCCGGGACCCGGATCATCGAAGACGATATCTATGGGGAATTATGTGAGAACGCCGAAGTGCAACCGATTCGCGCCTACGACGACGGCACCACGGTGGCTTACGTGAGCAGTTTTTCCAAAACGGTTGCGCCCGGGCTCCGACTCGGCTTTTGCGTGCCCGGGCCGGATTATGATCGATTTGCCCTGTTGAAATGCCAGCAGGACATGCACTCCGCAACGTTCTGCGAGGCCGGTTTCCGCCGGTACCTCGAGCGGGGCACCCTCGACGATCAATTGGGCGCGCTGCGTAAGTTTAACCGTGAACGCCGCGAGCTTGGGCTCAACGTGATCGCCGAGCATTTCCCGGCCGATGCCAAGGTGTGGCTCCCGGCGGGCGGTTTCATGCTGTGGGCTGAACTCGTCGACGGTACTGATCTCGAAACCGTCTATCGTGCGGCCCTGGCGGAAAAAGTGGCGTTCTGCCGCGGCAACGCCTTTTATACCACGCCAGCGGTGCCTGCCGCGATGCGCCTGAACACCTCGCGGTCCACGCCCGATGAACTCGTTCGCGGTCTGAAGGTTCTCGGAAAGATTCTGCACGCACAGAGTCACACGGGCACACCGCCGGCACAGCGAGAGGGCGGGCACGGCGACAGAGTTCACACGGCGACCACGGCGAAACACGGCGACCACGGCGGAAAGATTACAACCTCCGAAACCCGGGCTTGACGCCGTTAGCCCGCCCTCATGATGCCGTGCCCGCCCTCTCGCTGTGGCCGCCGTGTGACCGAACCTGGCACCCTTACCTGATCGGCGCAGTTGCAACCCGGCGTGTTTCTGCTGTGTTTTTGGCTCAATGTCACGCACGAGAATCCCCGGTCGTAGAACCGCGTGCCCGCCTGGCGCTGTCTTTGCTCTTCTATTTGCATGCAGCATTGCATGCAGCGTGTTTCCGCTGCTCGCATCCGTACCCGCAGCCGAACCGGTCCCGCTCGGTCCGCAAACGCCGCTCTGGCTGCGGTACCCTGCGATCTCAC
>JAFAUY010000234.1 GCA_019243005.1 Verrucomicrobiota bacterium
TTCATCTGGACGGTGATCCCGACCGCCATCTTTATCTCGCTCTGGGGCTACGGAAACCACCTTTGGTGGGACGTCATTCACGCGGAGCCGCCTGCCGGCACGCTCGAGGTCGCGGTAACCGCCTACCAGTTTGCGTTCAGTTTCCAGTACCCGGGTGCGGACATGAAACTCGGGCGGACCGACGTCAGGCTGCTGTCGAATGATAACCTTTTCGGCAACGACAAAAACGATCCCGCTTCCAAGGACAACTTCACGTCCCCGGTCCTCGAACTGCCCGTCAACAAACCGGTCCGGATCCGCCTCAACTCGAAGGACGTCATCCACGCCTTTTATATCCCGGAATTCCGGGTTTACCAGGATGCGGTGCCCGGGCGCACCATCGACTGGGTATGGTTTGTGCCCACGAAGGTCGGATCCTTCCAGCTGGCCTGTAACCAGCTCTGCGGTTCGGGCCACTACAACATGAAGGCTCAAATCCAGGTTGTGTCCCAGGAGGAGTTCGACAAATGGTACAAGGAAAAGACCGCCGCGGTCGCTCTTTCGAACGCATCTGACCGGGCGTACGCCCAAAACCGGTAATCTTTCGCAGTTGATATGGCCCAGACCCTCGCTCATTCCGTTACGGAGGTGCACGGCGAAACCGCGCATCACCACGAACTTAGTTTCTTTCGCAAGTACATCTGGTCGGAGGATCACAAGACGATCGCCCTGCAATACCTTTTCGCCAGCCTCTTTTTCCTGATGGTCGGCGGCCTGCTGGCCCTGGGGGTCCGTTACCAGCTCGCCTTTCCCGGTACCCCCGTGCCAGTCATCGGAAAACTGCTGCCGCGCTGGTTGGTCACCGACGCCGGCGCGATCCAGCCCGGTGGGTACAACGCGCTGTTTACCATGCACGCCACCGTCATGGTCTTCCTGGTCGTGATGCCGTTGCTGGTCGGCGTGTTCGGCAATTTCCTGATCCCGCTCAAGATCGGGGCCGGGGACATGGCTTTCCCGTTTTTTAACGCGTTATCCTTCTGGCTGTTCCTTCTCTCCGGTTTCATCCTCCTGGCGAGCTTCTTCACCCCTACCGGTTTTCCGGCCGCCGGCTGGACCTCGTACGCGCCGCTCTCGTCGCACGCTTCCTATAACGGCACGCAGGCCGGTCAGAGTCTCTGGTGCGTCGGCCTCTTCGTTAACGGCCTTGCCTCCATCGCCGGAGCCATGAACTACATCACCACGGTCATCAACATGCGCGCGCCCGGTATGAAGATGTTCCGGTTGCCGCTGGCGGTCTGGGCGTTGCTCGTCACCGCGTTTCTGCTGCTGCTGGCCGTGCCCGTGCTGTCCGCCGCGGCGGCCATGCTCTTCTTTGACCTGAACTTCGGGACCAGCTTCTTCTCGGCCTCCAACTACGGCCAGCCCCTGCTCTGGCAACACCTCTTCTGGTTTTTCGGCCACCCGGAGGTGTACATCCTGATTCTGCCGGCCATGGGGTTGACCTCGGAGATCCTGCCGGTCTTCTCGCGCAAACCCATTTTCGGCTACAAGGCAATGGTTTTCGCCATGGTCGCCATCGGCGTCCTGGGCTTTATCGTCTGGGGCCACCACATGTTCGTCAGCGGCATGAACCTGATGCTGTCGGCCGTTTTCTCCTTCTCGACGATGGTGATCGCGGTGCCCTCGGCCATCAAGACGTTCAACTGGCTGGGCACAGTCTGGCGCGGTTCCATCCGTTTCACGACGCCGATGTGTTTCGCGCTGGGTTTCGTTTCGATGTTCGTGATCGGTGGCCTGAGCGGGATTTTCATGGCGTCGACCCCGGTCGACCTGTTTATCCACCACACGTACTTCGTGGTGGCCCACATCCATTACGTTCTGTTCGGCGGCAGTCTCTTTGCGATCTTCGGCGCGATTTATTTCTGGTTCCCGAAGATGTTCGGCCGGATGACGAACGAGTTCTGGGGCAAGGTCCACTTTTTCCTGACGCTCACGTTCTTTAACCTCACCTTTTTTCCGATGCACAACCTGGGCCTCAACGGGATGATGCGCCGTATCGCCGATCCCACCCAGTACGATCACCTGCGCAGCCAGCAGCCGATCAACGTTTTGATCACCTTAAGCGCGTTCGGGCTCGGCCTGTCCACCATCGTGTTTTTCATCAACTTTTTTTACAGCATCTTCAAAGGACCCAAAGCGCCGCGGAATCCCTGGAATTCCACCACGCTGGAGTGGACGGTGCCGTCACCTCCGGGGCATGGCAATTTTGATGTGACGCCGACGGTGTACCACGGCCCATACGAATATAGTGTACCGGGGATGGAGCAGGATTTCCTGCCGCAGAACCAGCCTGTGCCGGAAGCGGCCCGGCTGATGCCCCATTGAGCCTGAGCCGGTAAGATTGAGATGAGTGATTTTGGATTGTCCCGGAGAATCTTGCATTGGTTCGCAAGCCTTCTTGCGGCGACAATCCTTGTTCTCATCTGCAGCGGCGGGCTGGTGACGAGCCACGAGGCCGGTATGGCCGTGCCCGATTGGCCGAACAGCTTCGGGTACAATATGTTCCTGTTCCCGGTTTCCCGCTGGATTGGAGGCGTGTTTTTCGAGCACACCCACCGCCTGATCGCGAGCGGGGTCGGCTTGTTAACCCTGGTTCTCTGCGGGCTGACGTTCGCCACGGAGGACCGGCGCTGGGTCAAAACCCTCGCAGGTGTCGCTGTTGTCGCGGTAATCGTGCAAGGGGTGCTCGGCGGGCTGCGCGTAACCGAGCACAACCAGGTGCTTGGGCTTTTTCATGGCTGCCTGGCGCAAAGTTTCTTCTCGCTCGTGGCCGTCATTGCCCTAGTGACTTCCCGTTTCTGGCGGGCGTTTGCCCGGCGTGAACCTGACCTCGGGGAGCCGAGGCTCGTCAGTTTCCGGCGCTGGACGCTCGTGGTCACCGCGATGGTCTTTATCCAGTTGGTGCTCGGCGCGGCCATGCGCCATTCGCACGCCGGGTTGTCGATCCACGACTTCCCTACGGTGTACGGCGGGATTCTGCCGCCGCTTGAAGCCACTGCGGTCAACACCATCAACCAGATGCGGTCGGCCAATTCCGAGCCGCCTACCTCGGCCGGCTTGATCCTCCTCCAGTACGTGCACCGGGCTTGGGCGGTGGCGTTGGTGGGCGGGATCGTGTCTATCGGCATCGCCGCGTTGCGCCAGACGAATTTCCCGTCGGTCTTGAAAAGGTTTGCCGTGATCTGGATGGCGCTGGTCACCATTCAGTTTGCGCTTGGCGCCTGGACCATCTGGTCCAACAAGGCCGCGGATATCGCGACCAGTCACGTGTTGTTCGGCGCATTGACCCTCATGAACGGCGTGCTTTTCTCCGTGACCTTGTGCAAGTTTGTCGCGTGCGCAAAAACTGCCGGTTCGGATTCCTCAACCCGAATGGAGGCCGCCCGCGCATGAGTTTCATCAGCGAGAAGCATTCGCCGGTTGCGACGCCGGTGACCGCGCGCGCGTCGGTGCGCCGGTTCGTTGCGGACCTGGGTGAACTGGTGAAAGCGCGTCTGACCCTGCTGGTCCTGGTCACGACGCTCATGGGGTTCCTCCTGGCCTGGCACGGCGAGATGAATTACCTGTACCTTTTCCATGTCCTGTGCGGCACGGCCCTCGCCGCCGCCGGAGCGGCTGCCCTGAACCAGGTGTTCGAGGTTGAGTGGGATGCGCGCATGAACCGTACCCGCAACCGGCCGCTGCCCGCCCGTCGTATGAACCTCGATGAGGGCCTCATCATCGGGGTGATCTGCTCTGCCGCGGGCATCATTTACACGAGCCTGGCCACCAACGTGTTGACCGGCCTTTTTACCGCGGTGACGGTCGGTACTTACCTTTTCGCTTACACGCCCCTCAAACGGGTCACCACCCTGAACACCATCGTCGGCGCCGTCCCGGGCGCTTTACCGCCGGTGATCGGTTGGACGGCCGTCCGTGGTGAAGCCAGTTTTGAGAGCTGGATCCTGTTTGCAATCCTTTTCATGTGGCAGATGCCGCATTTCCTGGCGATCTCCTGGCTTTACCGGGAACAATACCGGTCAGCAGGTTTCGTCATGTTAAGCGGACACGATCCGGATTGCCGTCTGACCGGCCGGCAGGCATTGCTCTATACCATGGGGTTGATCTCGGTCAGCCTGATTCCGGCGGCGCTCCGGCTCACCACGTTCTGGTATGTTCCGGTCGCGCTCGTCACCGGCGCTTATTTTTTCTACACGGCTTTGCGCTTTGCCGTAACGGGTACCGAACGGGCCGCACGCAAGCTGTTCATCGCTTCCATCGTGTACCTCCCGATCACCTTGGGCGCGCTCGTCATCACCCGGTATCCTTGAAGGATGAGTTTGAAGGATGAGCTGCATAAAAAGAACCTCCGGTTCCTTGCCGGGATGATTTTGTTCGCTCTGCTTCTCGCCCTCGTCGTGATCCTCTGGAAGTTGTCCATCTACCAACCTGCGTAAACCATGCAAGCTACCGCCGCCCTCACCGTTGATCACTTACCCCCGCAACCGCCGCCGAACGTGATTCGATTCGGGATGCTCACGTTCCTGGCTTCCGAAGCGATGCTGTTTGGGGGGCTCATCGGCGGGTACATCGTGCTTCGTTCCGGTGCGGGTCCTGGCTGGCAGATGCCTGAAGCCCTTAAGAATCCGACCACGATGGCCCAGACTTTTGTGGCGACCATCATGCTGCTTAGCAGCAGCTTCACCTTGCACTTCAGCGAGGTTCGAATTTTGCGCGGGCAGCGCGGGGGCCGATTACTTCTCTTGCTGACCCTGGTTCTGGGCGGCTGCTTCCTGGCCAACCAGGCCCACGAGTGGTTCTCTCTTTATCACGAAGGTTTCTGGTTCAATACGGCCGGCATCATGGGTTCCAGTTTTTTCGTGTTGACCGGTTTTCACGGCATGCACGTGTTCATCGGTGCGCTGCTGCTGCTGGCCGCGCTGGTGCGGACGGCGCTCGGCCTGATCACCCCGGAGCGCCATGCCTTCCTCGACTGCAGCAGCTTGTACTGGCATTTCGTCGACATCGTGTGGATCTTCCTTTTCACCATTCTTTACATCCTTTAACGGTCTGCCGCTTTTGAGGACCGGGAGGACTAATTTCCTGGGAGTCCTTCGTCCGAATAGCAATCGATGGCTGTTTGCCCGGCCGGAACCCGCGGGAGGCGCCGCTCCCGCATCATCCTCCTCGTTATTTTCGGCTTTTTCTGCGCCGCCGCCGTGATCTTCTGGTCGTGGCGCCAGCCGGCTCCGCACGGCCAAACAGCATTGCCGGTGCTTGGGACCGTGGGGGAATTTCAGCTTACCGCCGAAGACGGCCGCAATCTTACCCGTAGTTTCCTGCGGGGGCACATCACCGTTTGCCAACTGGTCTGCAGCCGCTGCGGGAGCCCGTGTCCATTGCTCTTAAGCAGGTTTGCCGAACTGGACCAAAACTTCCAAGGGAGCAGCCGGCTTCAGCTTCTCTCCGTCACGACCGACCCCCTGATCGACCAGCCGCCCGTTCTCGCCAGGCTCCGCCAGAGGTACGAGGGTTCTTCCCATTGGGTTTTCGTCACCGGTGAACCGGGTGAAATTGCCCGGTTCGCGGCCGGGGTTTTCGGGACCGCGCCGGATCTGCGCGGAGACCAACTTCGCCGAACCGCCACCGACGTGCCTCTCCTGGTCCTGGTCGACGAAGAAGCTCAGATCCGCCAAAGGTACCAGGGCCTCGATCAGGAAGTGGTGGCCGCCGTGTTGGACGACGTTGGAACGCTCTTGCGCAACCGGTAAACATCGACAAAATACCTTATGGCCCGGTACTTCTGGACGATCGTGACGCTCCTGCTAGCCAACCTGCCGATGGCTTTTGCCTGTGAGGGTTGCAAAGAACCATCCAGTGTGGCGGGGGCGTCCGGCGTCAATGGGGTCAGCCTCGGTTTTTCAGTCAGCGTCATATTCATGCTGGGCATGGTCGCGACCCTCGTCGGAGGCATGCTTTGCATGATCGTAAAGGCTTGCAAACAGCTCGATGCCCGGACCGGCACCGTCTCGGTAGCGAAGTCGCAACCCACTTTATCGTAAGCGTTGGGCATTCCGGTTTCAGCGCCGCCGCACCCGGTTAAACCGTGGGTGCGCCCGTTAGCGGTTTTCTTCTCTTTGGCCGGCCACCCTTTTCTGCTGACGCCGGCCATCACTTTAATTGCCGGATGGAGAACGTTCGGCGGCCCGCAGGCGCTTCGAGGCGTCCTGACCATCGTGCTTGCCTGTCTGGCGCCCGCTTCCATCTACATCGGCAGAAAGGTGCAACGCCGTGAATGGAGTGACCTGGACGTTTCCGCACGAAAAGATCGGCCCCACCTTTTTACGCTCGGGCTTATCTTGCTCGCGTTCACGGTTGGCATCCTGGTGCTCACCCATCAGCCGTCGATCTTTATTCGAGGTTGCGTCGGGGCCATGCTTCTGATCGCCGCTGCCTGGTTCTGCAACCGCTGGTTGAAACCGTCGATGCACACGGGCTTCGTGATGCTCACCGCCGGTGCCCTCTGGCGTTCCGATTTGCCGCTCGCCCTTGCCTTAACGGCTCTGGCGCTCGCGGTCGGCTGGTCCCGGTTCGTGCTGGCCCGCCATACCGTCCTTGAGGTCGTCGTGGGCGCGCTGCTCGCCATCCTCGCGGTCGCCGTGGTGTTCTGAGTTCAGCAAGCCCGACATGGAAATGCTCCACCCAGCGATAAATGACCCGCGCCGCGCAGGTAATCTGCCTTCCCGAACCCCTCGTCCGGACGACGACGCCGTTCCTGGAGGGCTTGCGCCCGATTCTCTCCAGCCGCGCGCATTGCCCGCCAAACGGCAACGTGAACTCCTCCGGCTCATCCACGAGCACGGCCAGATGAGGGTAACGGAACTCTCCAGGTGCCTGAACGTTTCCGGTTACACCATTCGCAGAGACCTGGATCGCTTGGCGCACCGAGGGCTAATCACTCGGACGTACGGCGGTGCCGTCGTTGCAGACGGGCTTGGCAGCCGGACCGGGGACTTTGTGCAACGGATGAGCGCTCCCAATCCGGCCAAGAGGCGCATTGCGCGAGCGGCTTGCAAGCTCATCGAGCAGGGAGAAACGCTGATCGTCGGCGGCGGTTCGACCACGAGGCATTTTGGTGAAGAGTTGCCGTCGCGTTGCAAGAGGCGCGAGTCCGGGTGGTGGTCGCAGAAGAGGAATGACCCGGAGATGCCGCCGCGGCGGCAGGCCCGCGGCTGGCCCATGATGCGGGCGTAGGTGAAATCATGACGCGGGCCTAGGTAAAACTATGCGTAACTATGCACAACCATGCGTAATTCTGTGTCAGTCCGGTAGCCTTACTTACCTGTATCTGACCATGCCCAAAACTGCGGACTCCTCCAAGATTCTGGAGTAGCTGTTTTTGTGAGAGAATCGCAACCAGCTTTATTTAAAAACAATCAACTTGACGCCTGTGCTGCCTCGATGAAAAGGTGCGTAACGGCTCATCCCCATCCCTTTTGGAGGCATGTGCTCTCCCCCAGAAAACGGTAACCGAGTTGAGCAACGCAGAGGTAGTCATGTCCGTCCGGTCGCGTTAGTTTTAGCGGGCGCCCGGATCTGCGTGGGGTGCGAATGCTGGCCGGAGTGTTCCACCGTGTAAAGAGAACTTGTTAGAATCAGAGATCCCCCATGGAAACCGGTACGGACACAGCGTTCGTCGTAAGCATTCATCAAACCGGCCCCGGCCGGACGGTCCGGTTGAACCTGAGGTGGCAAGGCAAACACGACGTTGGTGATTTCGATCTGGACCGGCTCGGGAGGCTGACGGCTTGTGATGCCGAGACCGAGCACACCGGCTGGGCCGAGATTGAGCCGTTTCACCCGGTTAGTCCTGGCGATACCGTTCCGCTGAGCCAGAGCTCAACATAGTAAGGAGCACCGAGCTAAAATCTGCCGCCGTCCTTGAGTTTACCTCTAACCGCCCAAACCTTAACCCAGGGTTCTTGCGATCCATCAGCTAATAATATGAGAATGCGTTCCCCCAAAGTGAGTCTATTAATTGCCGCGGCCTTGTGTGCCGCCGGCCTGCCGTCCGGAGGCCGGCTCCAGGCGGCCGGCTTTGACTGGAAACAAGCCTCCGGCACCAAAATCACGGTGGCCTTCAACCAGCACCCGTACGCCGACGCGATCATCCAGCGCTTGCCCCAGTTCAAGGAACTGACCGGCATCGACGTCAGCTACGAGGTGACCCCCGAAGAAAACTACTTCGATAAGGTCACCACTAACCTGTCGGCCAGCAGCGGTGTGCCCGACGTGTTCATGACCGGTGTCTACCAGATGTGGGACTACTCCAGCTCCAACCGCATGGAACCCCTGGACAAGTACGTGAATGACCCCGGCCTGACCAGCCCGGACTACAACCCAAATGATTTTTTGGCGGGCGTGTTCTCGGGGGGGAAGTGGAATCTCAAACCAGGTTCGCCGCCCGGGACTGGCTCCTTGTACTCCGTGCCGCTCGGTTTCGAAATGTACAGCCTGATCTACAACAAGAAATACTTCGACGAGAAAGGCCTCAAACCGCCTGAAACCCTCGATGAACTGATCGACCTGGCAAAGAAGCTGAAAGACTGGAACGGGCCGGGCTCTTACGGAGTGGCAGTTCGGGGCACGCGCAATTGGGCAACCATCCACCCTGGCTACATGTCCATTTATTCAACTGCGGGCGCGAAGGACTTCGTGGTCAAGGATGGCAAGCTGGTCGCGGCCATGGATTCGCCCGAGGCGATTGAGGTGACGCGCAAGTTTGCCGAAATGGTCAAGGAGGGCGGGCCGCCAGCCTGGTCGAACTACACCTGGTACCAATGTGGCGCGGACCTGGGGGCGGGCAAAGCGGCCATCCTGTGGGACGCCGATATTAACGGCTTTTTCCAAAACGTGCCTGGCAGCACGAGCCAGTCGGGTAATCTCGCGGTCTCCCCGACTCCGGTGATGACGGCAGGGCAAGCTCCCCAATCCAACGAATGGGTCTGGCAGCTGGGCATGAACGCCACTTCGAAAAATAAGAAGGCCGCCTGGCTCTTCATGCAATACTTCACCGGACCGGAGTTTGAGCTGTGGGCGGCACTCAACGCCAAAACGGTCGACCCGGCACGCCAATCCATCTGGGATAACCAGCAATTTAAGGACAGACTGTCCAAGTACGTGGGTTACGTGGAAAGCTTCCAGAAAACCATCCCAAACACCAGCATCAAGTTTACTCCCCAGCCGTACTTTATCCAGTCGACGACCGAGTGGGCAGCGACGCTGCAGAAGATCGTGCTTTCGGGGGCCGACCCAGGCAGCGCGCTCAAAGACCTGGCCAAGCGTATCACGCGCGACACGTCCAAACTGAAGTTGACCCAGTCAACGCAAGAAGCACCAGCGCCGGCGGTCGCCCAAACCTCGCAATGATCTGAGCCTGGCCGGGCGGCTGCCTGCCGCCCGGCTTTTGGCTTTTGTAAGTCCCTTTAAGCATCCCAGCGAGTTCCCTTTCCCATGAGCCCCGCCGTCACCACCACCGAGCGGCCGGTCGCGCCGCCCAAAACCGAGCTGTCCGAGTCGAGCAAACGCTACGCCCAACGCAAGGCCCTGCGGCCCTACCTGGTGCTGGCGCCGGCCTTCCTCTTGACCATCGGTATCCTGATTCCCTTTATCATCGCCATCTTTTACTCGTTCACTGATCTGACCCTGCGCAGCCCGGAGTTCAACCTGGTGGGCTTCCAGAACTTCATTGACACGTTCACCAGCTCCGATTTTTGGCACTCGGTGACCGTGACGTTGTTGTACGCCTTTTTTTCGACGGTGATCGAGATGCTCCTGGGCCTGGGTATTGCGTTACTCCTGAACGAGGAGAACTGGTTGTCGAAGTTCCTGCGCCTCGTGCTCATCTTTCCGTTGATGATTGCGCCGGTCATTGGCGCATTGGTCTGGCAATTGATGACCAACCCGACGGTGGGCATTTTGCGTTACCCATTAAGCTGGATCGGGCTGCGGGAGTTCCGCTGGAGCGCCGATCCGAACTTCGCGCTCTTCTCGGTGATCCTGATCGACGTCTGGATCTACACGCCCTTTGTGGTCATCCTGGTGCTGGCCGGGTTGCGTTCCTTGCCCAAGTCGCCGTACGAAGCGGCCTTGATCGATGGGGGCTCGGCTTGGTTCGTGTTCCGCAATCTGACCCTGCCGATGCTCTCGCCGGTTATGTTGATTGCGCTGGTGTTCCGGCTGATGACTTCCCTGCAGGAGTTCGCCATCATCTTCGCGTCGACCAAAGGCGGCCCGGGCGACCGGACGTTGAGCGTGTCGATCGGAGCCTACAACCAGGCCTTCCCGTTTTATAACTTGTCGGGCAGCATTCCGATGCTGCTGTTCTTATGGGCGCTGATCTACGCGGTCTGCTTCGTGCTGATCGGCTTCTGGCGCAAAGCGCAGAAAATCTCTTCGGGGGCGGTCTGAGATGAAAGAAGATAACAACGCCGCGCTGGCCGCGGTAGGCACCGGGCTCAAATACCTGTTACTGATCCTCTACGCGCTCTTCGCGCTCTTTCCGCTCATCTGGATGGTGATCCTGACCTTCAAGCCCGACAACGAGATGTTCACCACCACCTTCCTTTTTCACCCGACGTTGAGCAACTTCCACGCGGTCTTCAGCCAGTCGGACTTTTTGGTTACCTTGTGGAATAACCTGGTGATCAGCTGCCTGGCGGTGGCGTTGTCGCTGCTGGTGGGAGTGCCGGCGGCCTACGCGCTCGGGCGCTTTGATTTCAAAGGCAAGGAGGACATCGCCTTTACGTTCCTGTCGTTTAGATTTGCGCCCGAAATCCTGGTCATCATCCCGCTGTACCTGATCTATCAACGCTTGCACCTCATCGACAGCTACGTGGGCATGATCTGGGTTTACCAGTTGATCAGCCTGCCGCTGTTGATCTGGATTTTGCGCGGATTTTTTGAGGACCTGTCCCACGACATGGAAGCGGCGGCGCAGCTGGACGGCTACAGCTGGTGGCAAGTGTTCTTAAAGATGTTGCTACCGTTGATCAGACCTGGCCTGGTGGCTGCCGCGCTCTTGTGTTTTATCTTTTGCTGGAACGCGTTCACTTTCGCGCTGCTGCTGGGCGGGGGTCACACCCAGACCTCGACGGTCTCGATGATGCGTTTTCTGGCTTCCGACACGGTCCATTACGGGTGGGTAGCGGCCGCGGCGCTCATCTGCGCATTGCCGGAGGTGATCCTGGCGCTGCTGATCCAAAAGCACCTGGTGCGCGGATTGTCCTTTGGGGCGGTCAAAGGTTAGAGGTTAGAGGCAAAAGTCGGACAGGCAGAAAGCTTATGGCGGAGGTGGAGCTGCAGGGGTTGACCAAGTGGTACGGCAAACGGCGCGGGGTTGAAGACTTGTCGCTGCGCATCGCCGACAGGGAATTTGTGGCGATGTTCGGACCGGCCGGGGCGGGCAAGACGACGACGTTGAATCTGATTGCAGGCATCGTGACGCCCCAGCGGGGCAGCGTCAAAATTGCCGGGCGCGATATTGGCGGTTTGGAGCCGTCGGATCGCAACGTGGCCATGGTGTTTGAAAGCTACGCGCTCTATCCGCAGTTGAACGTCTTCGACAACATGGCTTTCCCGCTGCGCAGCCCAAAGTTCAAGTTGCCTGAGGAAGAGGTCAAAGCGCGGGTGACGCAGTACGCCAAGGTGATGAAGATCGATCACCTCTTGCAACGGCAGATCACGGCGTTGAGCAACGGGCAGCGGCAGCGCACCGCATTGGGCCGGGCGCTGGTGCGCAAGCCGCACATCTTCCTGCTGGACGAACCGCTGAGCCACCTGGACGCGAAGCTGCGCCACTCGATGCGGGCCGAGCTCAAGGAGATGCGCAGCCAGCTGGGGACCACGACGCTGTACGTGACGCACGATTACCTGGAAGCGATGAGCCTGGGCGACCGTATCGTGGTGCTTAACGAAGGGCGCATCCAGCAGGTCGGATCACCGGACGAGGTGTACTTCCGGCCGGCCAGCACCCTGGTGGCGCGGCTGTTTGGCGACCCGGAAATCAACCTTCTGGATGCGACGTTGCGGGCCAGGGGCGGCACGCAACTGGAAGCCGAGATCCTGGGGGGCGCGGCCGCCTTGTCGCTGCCGGCCAGCGCGGCGCGGGTTTTGCAGCA
>JAFAUY010000410.1 GCA_019243005.1 Verrucomicrobiota bacterium
GGGTGCCCGTCTACGGCTCTCACAGGTGAGCGTCGACGTTAAAGCCCTGAAGCGATCCCTAACCTTCAGGATACCGGAAGATGCAAAGCGTTGAGGTGGCGCGATGAGTGCCCTTGCTTTGATGATGCCGACGCTAAGCGCTTAATGCCGAAGACCCAAGCCGCCCTGTGCCTGCTGTGGGCAAAACAGGCCACCTCGGTCAGCGCAAGCGAATCGGTTGCGGCCGCCCGCGCCGCCGGGAGAGCGCGGCAAATGGCGCCATTTGATCCGGCTGTAGATGGTGGAACCGAGCAACGGGCGCCCATGCTCGCGCTCAGTGATACAGGTAGTGCCGATGCGCCCTGGCACTTGGGAGAGCTATTTCGTCTCTTGGGCTTGAAAACCTGCCTGACCACTTGTCGATGCGATCAGCCCTGGTACTCCATGATGTAGAGTCCAGCCTTATAGTCGGTGCAGTACACGATCCCGTCCCGATCTACGAAAACGTCGGCGGAATTGAGCACTCGCGGGCGGTTGGGCCGGGGATCCACCAAACGTGACGGTACCGGCAGGACCATGGCGCCGACTTCAACCGGCCGGTACTGGTCGCAGATGTCGAACACACGAACCCCAGCATTTTGGTAGGTGGCAAAGATCAACTCCGAGCTGATGAAGGTTCCGGGCCGGTTTTCGTGACAAGCAGGTCGCGGTCGGGTAGAGGCAAACAGTTGTGCGTTCCTCCCCCAATCGGCGGCGACCAGCGTTTGTGCGTGATCAGTTTGGGAGCACGACGGTCAGATACGTCGACAACGACGAGGCAGGCGTCGCGCCAGCCGCAGTAGGCGATATCGGCGTGCACGACTGCGTGGTGAAGGCCAAAACGACCAAAAGTTGACGGCCAGTTTGGCTTCTCGCCCGCAACCAAATTCATTCCGGGAAGCCAAAAACGGCCGGCCTCTTTCGGCTCGCTTGGCTCGGCCATATCGATCGTAATCAGGATATAGTCGCTGAATCCATCAATCAGAGCCGATGCGTATGCCCAGCGTCCGCCAACATACCAGACACGGTGAAGGCCACCGCCGTCGACGGGCATGAATCCGATTTGACGGGGATCATCGGGTTTGGAGATGTCGTACACGGCAAGTCCGGCCGACCAATTGCGCGCTTGTTTTGATTCGCTGGATGCATGAAAATCGCTCGAACCTTTATAGTAATTGCGCTCGTCGGCAAAGGTTGTTTGAGCAAACATGTCCTTTGCGTGGATCACAAGCAACAGGTCTTCATGCGTCTGAAGGTGGATATTCCACGTGTTGTCAGGGGCGGCCAGATAGCGCACGGCACGGGGCGCGCTCGGATCACGAACGTCAATGACGCTAAAACCTTTGGAAAATGTGTGCCCGACATACGCGTAACCGCGGTGGACCATGATCTGCATTCCATCCGGACGGCCACCTTGGTCGCTGTGGCCGATCAGGCGCATGTTGCGGCAGTAATGTGCCGCGGGGAGATTTTTGTTCGGCATTCGGGAACCCTCCAAGATCGGAATACAAGACATTCTGTTTCAGGTTCCGATGCAAGTTTCATGATGGTCCTTTTGGCCATAGCGAACATGCCGATCTCGCCGTCGGTGGCGTTATAGCCGTAAATCCAAGGAAAGGAGTGAGCCTTTTATAGGCATTTGAAAACGCATCACCCACGCTTACCACCCCCTGACGGCCGAAGGGTCGCACCTGCTGTACGGCAGTGGAAGCATCCGGCACATTTGCGGCTTTCTGGTGGCGAACCCGAAATCCCCCACGGAAGGTCGGCGGTTTTCCGTCCATCGTCACACCGCGGCGCGGTTTAGCGCCGGGCACGCCGTCAACCCGGAGGGCGGCGGTTGCTTTGGCACTGCGATCCTGGACTGAACCGTTTTGCGGGAATATGCAAAAATCCTTCGGTGCGCCGGCCGATCACCCGATTGACGCTCGATTCAGCGACCGCTGCGTCGATGCGCTGCGCTGAGGCGGCGGCGGCTTCAAGAGGGATGGTCCAAGCCCGTTCGGATGTTGCGGAAAGCGTTCTAGCCCCGCTCCACCCAGGGTTTTTTCCACTAGCAAAACGGTAGCGCCCTTTCGGCTTTCACGCCGTGAGCACGGCGGTGACGTCCTCCAAGTCCACGTATTCTCCAATCTGACGCCCGGTCCGGTTCTGATAGACGGTTGATCGTTCGCGGCCCGAATCGCCAAGCGACGAAACCACCAGCCGCGCCTCCGAGAAATCCTCGCCCTCGGTAAACCAGCTGGTTGTCACCAGGACCTGAATGCCGGCCGAGAGGGCTGAGACCAAACCGTTTCGAGAATCTTCAATGGCAACGCAATTTTCGGGTGCGACCCCCAGTGCCTTGCTGGCAACGCCTTGCGTCCTTCCTCGGTGTCTGGCACGGCAAAGACCTGACGAAACTCCGGTTCCTGGAACAAGCGTTTTCACCCTCGGCCAGCTCAAAAATGGGCTTGTCTTCGCCGGGCGGGGACAGCCGGAAATGGCAACGCCCATGGTACGCACGACGCTGACCACTTTTTCCCTAACGCCACCAACTCGTCGAGGCTCGCCCCCATTGCCGCGGCCGCGCTGCAGGCCTTGATCACGAAGAAATTCCCGGCCACGCCGCGCCGGCCAACGGTAAATGCACTGTTCGTGACCGCCACGTCGTCATCGATCAGGACCACGCCGACCTTGATGTCTTCCGCCTCGGTCGGCCGATCAGCACGGTGGATGGTGTTGTAGCACGGCACGTACTTCAGCTTGTTCGGGTTTGCGGGCGCAATGCCTTCGAGCATCTCAGGAACGAAGCGGTCAGGTGAATTGACGAATTTATTCATGAATTGTAGGGGAGAATGGTAAAGTTTTGCCCGGCCCAGTAGTGAGGGGAATCCGGCGGTGCAGCGGCAGGAATTGCGGCCCATCAAGCACGGCCCGAAATCCGTCCCTGATCGATTTTCCGAAGGCTGCGTCCCCCATTTCGCCGTCCAAATCACAAAAATACTTCTCATTCTCGAGGGAAACGCGGGCGATCGTTTGCAAAGCGGCGTCCACCTGGCGGTGGTCAAGGGTATTCATTTCTTTGGGGGGTTGGACAATTCCGGGTATACTCTTTGATCCGGTAAAGCTGGCCAGTTGTTGTCGACTCGTTTGTCGTGTTCCCGGAGGTTCACCAGGCCGACTCGCCGGTAGCGTCTCGTTTCCAGCTCGGCGAAGAGCGTGCCCATGGTTCGGTATTCATGGTTTGAGACCAGGTGCAAGCGCGGGTGCACGAGCGTGTATCCGAACGTGACCGCCGATAGCTTATCCCAGTCGAGGTCAACGCTGGTCGATCGTTCCTGCGGTGGCAGAAGCACCCCTTGGATGCTTCGTGTTGCGAGGATTCTGCTCATTCGTTGCGCGGCCATTCCCGGTTCAGACAGCCAGAACGCTTCCAATCGGTAGCCTCGCTCCGCGGCACGTTGCGAAGGATTCAACGGCAAACGACCGCCAGTCTACCTACTGCCCCCGGGCAGCCCTCTGCACGATACTGAGCGATCCGCCGGCAAAGTTTTCCGAGTCTCAGTCAGAAAAAGGCGCTTTCTGCCGAGCCTCGTCGGGCGAGCGACAATTCTACCCCGCACCCCCCCTCTAGAAGTCGCAGCTTTTCTGGTTTCTTTATGGTTGGCACGGGGCATGCTTCAACGTTCTGCACCCTTTTACCCCACCTGACCTCATGAGCCCTAGCGCCACCTTCACCAAATCCGGCCTCTCGATCACCCCGAAAGCCCCGCTTCCGCGGAACCTTGCTGGGGCGACTTTCACCCAAACAAGAAACGCTCCGCTGTGCGGCTTGAACGTCGCACCGGGGCTAACCGTAACCGCATCGACCTTCGCGATGAGCAGTAGAGCTACGCCTGTTTTTGTGTCTTTCCTAGTTGATCGTAATCCTAATCCGGTCCATGAGCGCCATTACGGCGTCGGTCGGCTCTGGAGCCGCCAAGCCCGTTTGGCAGCCCACCGCGCCCAAAACCGCGCTGCTTGAGCCGAGCACGCCCCCATGCGGCTGCTCGCCACGCGCTGGGGGCACGCTGTCGCGTTGGTCCGCCGAATTGAGAGAACTTCCCGAGGGCAAGCCGGCTTCGGCTCCGGTTTTTAATGGTCTCGTGCCACGGCATCCGACCGCGTCGGGTGCGTCCCAGCCATCCAGGTCGCGGTGCTCGACCGTCAGCGCCCCGCGCTCGGCTGCAAACTTCTCCACGAAGAAGTGTTTCAAAGATTTGGTTCGGGCGTAAAAGTTCTGCGTCCGCAGAAATCCTCCGTTCTTAACTGCCTCAGAATCAACGCTCCAGTTCTCTGGCGAACTCGCGCCTGCGGGATGTTGTTCGCAAGATCGAAAACGTTGCAATGCTTCCGTCAAATTGCGTTCAGTCCAGATTTGGACGCGCGAGGAAATCCGTGTACTCTGGGTCACGGTTCGGGCTGGTCGGGGCGGCCAAGGGAATCAACCTGGCGCGCAACTGCTCTTTGCCGCGGGCCAGCCGCGATACGGCCGTGCCGAGGGGGACCTCGAGCGCTTGGGCGATCTCGCGGCAGGACAGCCCGGCTAAATAAAAGAGTTGGAGCGCCTCGCGGTAGGCCGGTTCGACCGCGTCCAGAGCCTCCAGGACGGCCCGCGCATCCCTGCCGGTCACGGGTTCATCGATCCCCGCGTCGTGTGGGCCGGGCGGGAAGGCGACCTCGGGGTAGCGACTTTGCCGCCGGGCTAAGCGCCAGAATTCCCGGCGTAAGGTGGTGAATAGCCAACCTTGGAGCTCGTCGGACCCGCGCAGCCGGCGGCCGTGCTGAGCCAAGGACAAAAAGGTCTGCTGGGTCAGGTTCCAGGCTTCGGCTTCGTTGCGCGTTAGCCCGTAGGCAAACCGGTACAGCGGTTGGGCAAAATGCCCCGCCGCCACCTCCAGGTTGATCGTGTGATCCATTTCGAGCGAAGGGGATGAGGTTAATGCCTCCGGGCGCATTCTCTCAGACTCCCTTTTTACTTAAGGTGCGAGTGCGGTCGTAAACCAGATGCAGGCAACGCTGGAAAGGACCCGGTGACAGTGACAAAACCAGCGCCGAACAACCGCGGCTGCCGGAAGCACGAGGAAACGCATCGCATGGCCACCGGCATCGCGGGAACGCAATTCGCCCGCGTGGTGGTGGAGCAGATTGGCAAGACGGGCGATGGTTACGTTCTCGTCGACCTGCGGTGATCTAAAATCCAATCAGCCGCGCGGGCGGCATCCAACAGGCACTCCGGATCACCCGTGATTTCGTAAAGCGCGGCGAGCGCATGCATAGGCCCGAGCGTAAATCCGCAGGTTTTCTGCCTGCATTTGCATGATTTTCTCAAAATGCGGACGATCTCAATCGCCGTCAGGATTAAAACGCGAGTGCGCACGGGCTGAGTTACACGGTGCTTTTTAAGTAAAGGCGCGCACACAGGCCGTACACAGATGCAAGATGGGACGCCAGCCACGGTAGTGCTTCGGCCTGAAACCAACGGTCTTTTGGTCCAACCGGTGCGGATGCGCTTTTAACGCATCTAAATTCACGCGGCTTCCGCATTCCTATCTGACGGCCGGATGCCGCTGTCACCCCAAGCCCTCGAAAAACTTTCTAGTTATGATTCACTCGAATGGACAGAGTTCGTTTAACCGACGCGCGTTTCTTAGCCGCACCGGCGTTGTGGCCGGGGCCACCGTTGCCCTCGCGAGTGGCGGGTTTTTGTTCAAGACGGCCCAAACGGCCACCGCACAGCAACCGGCAGACTTGGATCCCGCCGTTCTCAACTTCGCCTTGAACCTGGAATACCTGGAGGCAGAGTACTACCTTCGCGCCACGACGGGGGCGGGCCTCGAAGCTGAGGGGATCGGGGTGACCGGCCAGGGAACGTTGGGTTCCGTAACCGTAAAGCCAAACCCTAAAGTGCCGTTCGTTTTCGACTTTTTTGCCGACGTGGCGGCCGAAATCGCTCACGACGAGTTGGCCCACGTGCGGTTCCTTCGCGAAGCCCTCGGTAATGTGGCCGTGGCGCGACCAACCATCGATCTGCTGAACAGTTTCAACGTCCTTGCGCGAGCGGCGGGCCTGGGTAGCGATTTTGACCCGTTCGCTAACGAAGTTAACTTTTTGATTGGCGCGTTCATTTTTGAAGACGTCGGGGTCACGGCTTATCACGGGGCTGCCCCGCTGATTACCGATAAAACCTACCTCTCGGCGGCCGCCGGTATTCTCGCCGTGGAAGCGTATCACGCGGGCATCATCCGCACACTGCTGTATGAATTAGGCCCCTTCACTCAGGAAGCCGCGAACAAAATCTCTAACCTCCGCAATGCTCTCAGCGACGAGGGAGCCGGCGTAACCGATCAAGGCATCCGGGTCACGGGCGAGCCGAACCTCGTACCGGCGGACGCCAACGCCATCGCTTTCAGCCGATCTACCCGTCAGGTCTTGAACATTGTTTATGGGGCTGTCAATGCCGCAAGCGGGCTGTTCTTTCCCAAAGGGCTAAACGGTGCAATCAGTCGGTAAAATCGGACGAGCGTTGACTAACGGGGGTGAAGGGCGCCAATGGCTAAGGGGGGGGTCTACCGCACGTAGACGCCCCGATACAGCCTCGCCCGTCGAAAAGATTAAACCCTGCAATCTCGCAGGCGGCATAAACAAATTAGGCGCGGGAGCGGTTTAACCGTGATTTGGGCCATCGGCTAATCACGTGGTGGGTAAGGCGTGATTTGCATTCATTGATCCGTGGATTGCAATCGCTACATCACCTTCGAAAAAGCGGCTCTGCAAGCACGGCAGCTCGGCGAACTTAGCCTTTAACCGATGCGTTTTGCAGCGGATTTCGGGTCATCCCCCACGTGCATTCACGCGGTGCTCTAGGAGACGGCTTGGCTTCCACGCCGAAGGCGGCGCACCTGAACGGCTGGCTGGCGTGGCCGGGTTGACTTACCCGTCCATCGCCTGGGGTTAAACCCGGTCGGAAAACTTTAAAATCAGCTCAACGACCGCCCCTGCACCCTAATTCTCGTTAGCCGCCAAGGGCTCCAAACGGTTGTGCGTAAACGCTTTGTCCCCAAAAAGGATCAAGATGCAAGACTAATAAACAGAACCCTCCTCCGTGCCCAATTTCGGCACAATTGAAGGGTCCGCGCTTGTCTTGACTCGACCAACCGAACGTAAAAGCATAAACGGATCTGCTCGGTCATTGACCGTTTAGCTGTGGACGAATCGGAAAACCAGTTCAATGCAGAACTCATGCGCCGGGTTGCCCAGGGGGACGACCGTGCTTTCAAGGCGTTGTACGAGCGTCTTGCGCCGGCCCTGTTCGGGATGGCCCTGCGGATGCTGAATGACGCCGCAGAAGCCGAGGATGTACTGCAGGAAGGGTTCACCTATATCTGGCGCAAGGCGCCGTCCTTCGATTCGTCCCGGAGCAGCGTCTTTGCCTGGGCAGTGCTGATCGTACGCCATAAAGCCATCGATAAACTTCGGATCCGCCAACGCGATGAACGGCTGCGAGAATCGGCGACCGGAGCAGCCGATCCTGGAGCGGCGATCGACGAGCGATCCGTGCAGGAGCCGATTCTGCGCGAGCGCAGCGCCCAGGTGCGTTCTGCCCTTGAACAACTGGTGCCGGAACAACGCCAGGCGTTGGAACTCGCCTTCTTTGCCGGATTGACCCACGAGCAGATCGCGGAGCGCTTGGACGCACCCCTGGGGACGGTCAAAGCGCGAATCCGCCGTGGTTTGGTCAAACTGAGAAGCTTTGTCACCGGAGGACTTCATGGACGAAGCTAAAGAAGAAATGGCTGTCAAATACGTCCTGGGCGAGTTGGCCTGGTCAGAAGAACAGCAGTTTCGGGCCGCGCTTGAGCAAGATCGGGAGCTCCGTGAATTCACCCGCGAAATCCAGGAGGCATTCGCCGCACTTGCTCTGGCGGTGCCGCCGGTTGCACCCCCGTCGGACCTGCCTGCGAGGATCTTAAGAGAAAACCCCAAAGTTCAGCGTCGAAGCGTCGCCTATCGCCGATTGGTTCCCTGGGCTCTCGCGGCTTGCTTTGCCATGCTGTGCGCAGTCCTTGCCATCGACCGCATCCAGACGAAGCGAAACCTAGCCGAGGCGCGCGATAGAGAGGCGCACCTAGAAAAAGCGCTGGTCGATTTGCGCCGCCAGAACCTGCTTTCACAGCTAAAGATCGCGATGCTGCAAGCACGGGTCGACGCCTACGCCGGTACCCGGGCGGTGGTGATTTGGGACGGACAAAAGAAAGCCGGCCTTATCCAGTTCCATGACCTGCCGGCGCCGCAGCCCGGCAAGAATTACCAACTCTGGGTCATCGACCCCAAAATTCCCCAGCCGATCAGCGCCGGCTTGGTACCCACTTCTGCATCAGGGTTAGTCAAGGTAGATTTCACGCCTGCCAAAGCCGTCGGAAGTGCTGAGGCTTTCGCGGTAAGCATCGAGAAAGCTGGAGGATCTCAGACACCTCAGGGCGAGATCATCCTGATGGGGCAGTAGCCCGGTCTCGTTGACGAATTGTTGGAGCGCCTGCTCGGGGTCAGCCACCGCGGCCAGTTCGGCCGGCAGGCACACCCGACGCGAGATGGGTTCAATCGATTTGGGTTCGCCCTCTTGGATCAGGCCGCGCAGGTAGACCTCGCTCCAGGGGCTTGGCGGGGGTGGTTAAAGTGGGGACGGAAACGGTCAGCGTACGCCTCGAGCGGCTCGAGCACCGCAGGCCCGAGCGGGGGCGCGAAAGTGCGGTTCATGCTACGACGCTAATAACGCGCATAAACCTGGTTGCGTCATGGTCACCTTTAACGGAGTAGTACTAGGGCGTGCACGTACGTGACGGCGCTCTCATTTTTCAGGGAAGATTGTGTATATCCAACCGGAAGTCCCTTGGAAAGTCCGGCAGAAACACACTTGTATTTGATCGCCATCGTATCGTTTGTAATCACATTTCTGAGTATAAACCTGCCAAACGACACCGAAGCACAAAGACACGTACGCCGCCCTGGACCGCGGACTCAACGCGCCGGCTGGAGCGGCGAACCAAAGAAGCCCCGCGGCACCGGCTGTTGTTTGTCGTTAATTCGGTCAGCAGCACAAATCGGGACCGGATTTTGCATTTGATTCGTTCAGCAAATGAGGGAGCAACGAGACCGGGACAAACCGAAGGCGGAACAGAACAGATGCCAGAGGTTTCGGCCAGCGCTGCGCGCTCGGATGGTTTACAGGAGCGTGGGCGCGAGTGAACCGGCGAGCTATGGCGGCACGCCGTCAGGAGCCGTTTGGAACATCGCGGCGCCCTACATCAAAAGGTTGACCGCCGCCTCGTTTAATCCCCAGGTTTCACCGGAGGGTTGAATAGGTTACTTTGGCGTGGATCCCTTTCACGGGTCCTTCGTGGGGTCCTGGCGATGAAAGGCACCATTTACCTTTATGTGCTGATTGCGGTGGTTGCGGGCGCGCTCGTCAGCATTTTGGGCATTTTGGTTCAACAAGCGTTGCAGCTTCCTTCGTCGATCATGGAACCGGCCCTCATCGGCGCGGTTGCTGCGGTCATTTCCGTGTTGATCGTGAGGGGGCTACTGAAGCGCTAAGCGTGCCTAACAAAGCCTCCGGAGCCGCTCGGCAACGATGGCAGGTTCGCGCGGAGGCGGGTCAGAGGTTCAGAGACTTTGCCCATCATTCCGGCGCTCAGATTTTCACCAGCCCGGAGTCGATGATTTCCGGTCGCGGGTCAGCACGGGCCGACTTAACGCTCTGGCCGTCGCTACGATCACTCGATCGGCAGGATCCCGAGAAACACCGCCGGGATACCTTCGAGCTCGACCGCAACGGCCACCGAGACGGGTACGATACGGACGTCCTCAAGGATGCCGCGCAGCAGCTCGCTCGTCTGCCGCCATTCGTCGCTCTGGAGCCGGAAGAGGATCGCCGCCTTGTTCGGGAAATACTGTTACAGCGATCCGACACTGACCCCGGCCTTCCTGGCCACCCGCGCGGTGGTGAAGCGTTGCGCGCCTTCTTTCGCCAAAACCTGAACCGCAGCGTCCAGAATCGCGGCGACGAACCCTGCCGTGGCCGATCTCTCCGTTGAAGAGGGGGCGCGCCTGATGCGGAGCAAGACCGAGTACCTCGACTTCTACGGGAGCTTTACAAAACGGGGCTTCCACCGCACCCTTGTTTCCTCTTTAACCCTTCCGAATGAAGCTGCTGCTGACCAATGATGACGGCGTCGATGTCCCCGGCCTGGAGGCGCTCCTGCGCGCCGCTCGCACCCTCGGCCATGACCCGGTGGTCATCGCTCCCGCCACCCACCAATCCTGGTGCAGTCATACGATCACGGCTCACCGCGGGGTGCGCGTGGAGCAACGCGCAGACCACCGCTTCGCCGTCCACGGCACCCCGGCCGATTGCGTGCGGATGGGTCTACTGCGCCTAGCCCCGGATGCCAAGTGGGTGCTCAGCGGCATTAACCACGGCGCTAACCTCGGCGCCGACGTGTATTACTCGGGCACGGTGGCCGCCGTGCGCGAAGCCGTCCTGCATGGCTGGCCCGGCGTGGCGCTCTCGCACTACCGCCGGAAAGGGGTGACGCTTGACGATTGGGAGCGCGTGACCCCGTGGGCAACGGCCGTGCTGGCGGATCTGCTGGCCCGGCCAACGCCGCCAGGGGTCTTCTACAGCGTGAACCTGCCGCACCTGGAGCCGAACGAGACGAGGGAGCCGCAGGTCGTTTTCTGCCCGCTGGACCCTAACCCGTTGCCGCTCAACTACCGGCACGAGCAAGAAGCGGACGAGTTCTATTATGAGGGCGACTACACCAGCCGCCGGCGCAAAGCAGGCGCCGATGTGGACGTCTGCCTAAGGGGCGACATTGCGGTCACCGAACTACGGTTGTTTTAACGCTCCGTCCTCGTCGCGAACCGGAGTCTCATCGGCAAGTTCCCGATTCGTTTTCAAATCGGAGCCCGCACCTTCGCTTTCGCCGCTATTTAGCCTTCGCGCCTCGCCCCGTCTTTTGCTGCAGTTCCTCAATCTTCTTGGAGGCTTCGCCTTTCGTAAGATTCTCGTCGACGTCTTCCCCGGCTTCCGTCGCCAAAGTATGCAGATACGAACGTTGCGCTCCGGTACTAGGCTCATCTTTGGTGACCCAATCGTCCGGATCTTTCTGGGCGTTGGAAGACTGTTTTTCTCCTTGGAACTTATTCTTTTCAGCCATACGCATCTTATCCGCTGGCGGCCCTTGAGGGACGCGCACGGGATCAGGATAGTGTTCTTTTGAACATTATGCAAACCCTTTCAACTACCCGTTGCACCATCGCCCCGCTCCGACTGCTCCAAGAGAAGACGTGGGTCCTGGACGATGGGAGTCGTTCGCATAACGGGTGAGCGAGCGGTTAGGCGTTGGTCAGAGCATCAAGCTCGTCAACCAACATCTCCGCTCGGTCATATCACTGCGGCCGCTGAGGCATTGAGCTTGGCGCGCTCGCTGGGTCTCAATCCAGCGTGGTACTTCCGCTGATCGAGAAAGGTGCTGCCGGCTCGTGGATGCGGCCCGATCGCGGGCCGCAGGAAGACGGCCTGAAGATTCAGGTCACGATCCAGTTCGACGAAGGTAAAGCGGAGCTCGTCCACGAAGTGGCGCGCCTGCAACGCGGCCCCTCACGCCCGGAAACGCTGGGGCTGTCGTTGGCTCCAAGCGCGGTCCAAGAACCGCTGGAAGCTACCTGGAAACCGACCGCGATTCGCCGCCCAACTACGGCGCCCGTTACCGGGCTCAGCCTGCCGATCTCAGGCGGGGTTCACCGAATCGGCCGTCAACGGGATCGTGGCCAAACGCAGAACAATAACCAGCCGATGCGCTCAGAACCGCTACACCGTCCAGCCGTTCTTGACGGTACGGGTTCATGTCCTTGACGGCACCTTCGAAGAGGCCTTGCGGACAAGGCACCCGTCCTTCCGCCCGCCGCTCCCCGCCTTGAGCGTATCACCGCTTTTGATGCCCCCGACACCGTTTGTGGACTTTTCGGCAGGGACCGCCAAACGGATAATGACTTAAGCCTCCAGGCGTACGCTGGAGGATTCTGGTGCGAATTTTATCAGATGGAAATTTCTCGAAAGTAATTCGTGCTTCCGATCCCATACCGGCAGGACCCGCGCTCGCTGCCTCCCTTTCCGGAGCTTTTGCATCAGGGGCTTCGGCCCGGGCCGGTACCGGCCCGAGCCGCTCCGCTTGCCACTGGCGGGAGCAACCGTTGCCGGATGGGATACCATATTCCCACTGGATCAACGTGCCCTTGCCACAGTGCACGCAATTCCTTGGTCAGGCTTGAGCTATCCCAGAAAACGGTCCAACTCGTCCGATGGCAATCGGCAAAGGTCTAAACCCTTCTGAAGGTGCGAACTGGAAGGCGGTTGGCCTGCCTAACTCGTCGACCTTAAAGTTAATGAAACCTGAGCCGACTCCAGAGACAAATTTGCCCTCCCCCTTCCCACGCGTATCATCGAAGTGCGGCTGGGCGGCGGAATCGTACACGCGGACCGAAAAATTGCCGGAATCATCCGTGACGGGGGTTTCGGCGGCAAACAACACGTGCCCGGTGTCGTGCCCTGGCTCGATTTCGGCAAATCGCCACGCGATGATGTCGCCCCGGCGCACATCCTGCATCAGATCGATTTTATGCCAACCCCCGGTTGCGTCTGGGACCAACGAACTGAAGAACTCGTAATACTTAAAGGCGCGGGGTCGCGGCTGATCCGTTTCTTTCGGGATCTTCGCGTAATGATCGGGTGCAGCGCGTTCCAGAATGAAGGCGACGAACCCGTTGCAATCGCAATCATAGACACCGAGATCTACATCGATGTGCTCGGTGTGTTGATAGCGAGTCTCTTGCAGGTTGTTCACCACGAACTCGGCCTGCTCGGCGATCTGCTCGGGAAGCGAAAGGTGCAAGATCGGTTGCATCTGAACAGAGTCCACTGCTAATCTGAATGCGGTGAAGGGGTCGATTCAGTCCGGAAGATCCACGATCTCTGCCAGACCCTTGAGCGGCACCACCGTGTATTTGAGCTGCGCGCCGTCGCTGGTTCCGCCGTTAAGGGTAAAGACCTTAACTCCAAAGGTATGAAATGACTGTTTCTTTGTCTCGCCCATACTCACCGGTGGCAACGCTAAAGAGAACCTCAGAAAGCTCTCAGTCCCGCCGAAGATCTTGATCGGTCCCAAGATTACGCTGATTAACGATCCTAAAGGGCCGCTTTGGATGTCGATTTTATCGCTGAAGAACGTGAAACTGCCCTCCGGACCCTTGTAGGTGAGCTCGGGGCCAGTCGCAGGTTGACCCTGGAGTATAGGACCGGGTCTGTCAGGATAGAAGACGATCAGTGTGGTCCCCTCATCATGAGTGAACGTAAATTCATCCGCCATCGCCATCTGTTGGGCCGTCGGGGATTCCTGTTGTGTGTTCATAAGTAAGCTTTTTCTAATTTTCAAGTTGATCGGTTTGGCTATTGTTTAGAAACGCGATACGCGGGAAGAAACCTGCTCGTGCGCAATGTTGAGTATGCAGCCCTCTGCCGCTACCTAAGTGGTGCATCCGGCAAGTTTATGCGGGTGACGGCACCAGGGCGCGGCCGGGTTGACGACGGGGGCGATGCCGGCGCCGCTGCCCCCAACGGTACGGGTGGCGATGCGCATTCCAGTAGGCGGTGGCTTGCTCGATCGCTTGGGCTA
>JAFAUY010000430.1 GCA_019243005.1 Verrucomicrobiota bacterium
CGCCCCAACGAGACCACAATGGAGGCATTTTCCGGGCCCAAGCGATTGAAGACGGCTCGGTTGAAAAAAGGTGGCAATTGTCTCTGCAACAGATCCTGGGGCCTTGCTACCGGCCATACCCGGGCCTTTGCCGCGTTACATAAAATGAGCCAGGGCATGACCAGTCCGACAAGAAGCGGGCACCTTACGAAAAAGTTCATTGAAGCTCTCTCAAAAGGCATTACCGATAATGGATCTTTCCTCCCGGAACAATGCAAAATACCGCGCATGACCGTAAGCGGCCCGAGTGGGCGCGCGGCCGGCTGGCCTCTGGCCAACCGTTTACCGGAATGCGTTCCGAAACACGCGGCGTACGGCCCGGGTAAAGGCAGGTTTGATTTCGGAATGCATTCCCGGCAAGCGGTAAAACGGTATAGTGGGATCGGATGAGGGTTCACGTTATCGATTCCAACCACCTTGGCCGATCCAAGGTCATCGGCGTCGCGGCGCTGGAGGCCGAGGACGGATCCGTCACGTTGATCGATCCGGGGCCCGCCGTAGTTTTCCCGGAAGTACGGCGCGGCCTTGAGCGTTCGGGGCTTGATCCCGGGCGAGTGGATCGGGTGCTGGTCACGCATGTCCACCTCGACCACAGCGGCGGAGCCTGGTGCTGGGCTGAAGCGGCGGGCGCCCAGGTCTTCGCGCACGAACGTGGTGCGGCGCATCTAATTGACCCCGAACGGCTGGTGGCAAGCGCGACCCGGATTTATGGCGACGAGATGAGCCGTCTCTGGGGGCCGGTAAAGCCGATCGACCCCCGGCAGGTCACGCCCTTGAAGGATGGCGGCAAAGTTGCGATCGGGAGCGTTACGATTCAGGCGCTGGACACGCCGGGACACGCCCAGCATCACCTGGCGTACTGGTTGGTTGAAGACCGGCTGATGTTTACAGGAGATGTTGGTGGCGTCGTGATCGCAGGCGGTCCCGCCATCCCACCCTGCCCGCCTCCGGACATCAACCTTGAGTCGTGGAAGAAATCTCTGGCACGCCTGCGGGCGCTGCTCCCCGCCCGGATGTTCGTAACGCATTTCGGCGAGGCGCAAGATCCGGCCACCCGGCTCGGAGAGGTCGAACGACGGCTGGACGCGTGGGCGCTCTGGATTCGCGAGCACCTGCGGAACGGCGTCACCGAGGAGCAACTGGTACCGATGTTCGAACGGTTTGTGACCGGCGACCTGCGAGCGGCCGGCGTTAACGATGATTTATTAGCCGTTTACGAACAGGCAGACCCGGCCTCCATGAGCGTCACGGGACTAGCCCGGTACTGGCGCAAGTTCCACCCAGAGGCGATAGTCTAAAACCAAATTGAAAATCAGACGCCACGCCCAGGAG
This sequence comes from Verrucomicrobiota bacterium, assembly GCA_019243005.1. Lineage (GTDB taxonomy): Bacteria > Verrucomicrobiota > Verrucomicrobiia > Chthoniobacterales > JAFAMB01 > JAFBAP01. Next base: position 1,372 of record JAFAUY010000430.1, read on the forward strand.
CAAGGCCCGCTTTACCGATGGCTTCGCTCACGGTCCGCGAAACCGCGGAAGTAAATTCACACGAAAGTGTCAAAGGAAACCGCAAAGGAGAACATGCAGAACAACCTACAATCACAGTGGAATGAATATCAGCGCCTGTTGCAGGAAGACCCGCTGAAGGCGGGCCTGGTTGCTTTTAGCGCCGGATTGCTCTTCAGCCTTGTTCCTATTCACCGGCTGATCGGCCTGCTGATCAAACTCGTGCTGTTCGCCATCAAACCCACCCTGCTCGTCCTGGGTGGCATTAAGGCATTTGAGTACGCACAGCAGTACGGCAACAAGGGCAATCCGGGCTCCTGATCTGGTTTTCCCACAGGCTGTACTTCCCCAGCCCAAGCCTGAAGGGCCGTCAGAAGGCGTCGGTTACGTTTCTCACGCCCCTTCAGCGCTCGCTCACGGGGAATTGCTTTTTTTGCAAGTTTGCCCTTATTTTCACCGGCATTTTGTCGGGGGCGGGGCCTCCCTTCGTCCCGGAGCCGATCTGCTCTCGAAAAGGCTGGGCCGCTGATGAAGGGATTGGCCAGGGAATGTGGATTGGGCCCAGCAGGATTCGAACCTGCGACCAAGGGATTATGAGTCCCCTGCTCTAACCGCTGAGCTATAGGCCCGTTTAGGTCGAGTCAGGAACCCACAACCACGGCGATGATGAGTTCACCCTGGCGCCAAGCCGGACCACGAATAAAGAGGGGGCTGCCCTGGTTGAGCTTTGCCTGAGTTAAAAGCAGTTGTTTATCACCCCGAAACAGTTCGAGGCCCAACAGGATTTTGCCATCGGGACCTCGAGAAATGCTGGTGACGTGCACCCGGAGCTCGCCAGGGAAAGTCAATATGCCGATACGCCCACCGGTGAACTGCGCTTGGTTTTCACCAAGGGTCTGAAGCGAGCTGAACCCGGTCTCCTGCTCGAGCTTTTTGTCGTAGCGGTTCAGCCGGCCAGGAGTTTGCACCGGCGCAGCAGAGTTTGAAGCGTAAAGGAGGCATCCCCACACGTTGGCCACGGCGGGATCGGCCCAAGCCGAGTGGTTCAGCGAAAGACAGAGGCTCAGAACGGCAAGGATATGGCCACCATTGATCTTCCTCATGGCGCTGGCTGGGTTGGTGGCCCGCATGACTGCATTTCGCTACTTAAGATCTTTCTCGGGCGGCAACTTCTCCAGGCCGTCGAGTTTAATAATGGTTACGTCCTTCTTGGCGTCAACGGTGGCTTTTACGCCCGGTTCGCTCGTCTGAGTTTTAAGGACTTCCGCCATATAATCGTTCTGCTCATCCTTCTTCTGCTCCGGAGAAATCAATCCAACCATCAAGGCGATGGCGGCCAGAGCAGACCCGATACCGGCCCAGGCCAGGCGCGGCAGACCGAACCATACACGGCGCACCTTACTCTTCACGCTGGCGGCCTGTTCGCGCTCGATCTGCTCAAGCACCTGCGAATTAAAAAAATCCGGG
>JAFAUY010000159.1 GCA_019243005.1 Verrucomicrobiota bacterium
CTCGCGGCGACCGCATGATGGCGCTCCTGAACGAAGTCGGCTTCACGGCCGAAACCTGCCGGCCCCTTACCACGGGCGTCGTTTCCGTTTACACCGCGAGACGTAACGGGTAACGGCGCGATTCTGAGGGAGCGCAGCCGATGTCAAGCCCGGAGGTCCCCTTCTCACCGCGTGTCCTCTCACTTCCAGAAGTGCTGCAGGAGCACGCTCGCCAATAGCAGGGTGAAAGTTGCGATCGCCCACAGTTGCTGGCAGCGCACCTTGTCGGTCAACTCGGACCGCAAAACCGCCAATTCTTTGAGCATATCGGTCAGACGCGCGTCGAGGTAGTCGCGGCCGACCGGCCGCATCTCGTCTTCGGCCAGTTCCGTCGCACGCACAATGGCGTCGGTGAGTTTCTGGACCGCGGCGGCATTGGGGAGCGCTTCGGCCACTATGGAGCGAATTTCATTGATGCCTGCGGTCTTCATGGCTGCTGCTTTAAAATGCCAGGAACGCACCAGACTGCCAAGCCCGCCTCGCCACCCGGCACTCGCCACCCGTTACGCGTCACCCGCTACCCGCTACCATCACCCGTTCGAGTTCAGCAACCTCACCCGGTCCCAGCAGAAAAGTGCCGCTAAGGTTGGAGACCGTTCCGTAATGGGCACCGCCGTCCGCCGGGGGGCCAACTTGGAGCGTAATCGTGTTGCCGGCAGCGGGCCCGCGCAGGCGAAGCGTGATGGTAAGCACCGGCGCCTGATTTGCCGGGACGGCGGAAGGGGCCAGCCAGCGCTCTGCGCGCAGCGTTACCAGCGCGTTCAGAAATTCCTGGATCCCGGCCGTATCCGCCGCCGGACCGGCCACCCCCTCCTTTCGCCATCGGCCCGTGGCGTCGCGGGACACGCGAACGGCGGTTTGCCCCGGCCGCTGGAGCGTCACCTCGGCCAGGTCACCGCGTTGAAACGGGAGCAGATCCAATGACTGGAACTCTTCGCGGTTCATCGGCCAGCCGGCCAGAGCGGAATCGGCAATGCTGAACACAAACGGTTCCTCAGCCAGACGCGCGTAGGTCCCGCCGTTCTCGCTTTTACCCAGCAGCAGCGTGCAGAGGGATAACTCGCCCGCGTTTGATTCCGCCGTATTCTCAGATGCATACGAGCTGAAAGTGATTTTCCGCTCCGGCGGCTCCAGACCGTAACGGGTGAGGTCGACCGCCGCATCGGCGACAAACGCCTCGACGTCTTGAGAGGTGACCTTTTGGATCAGCCGGTTAACCGCGTCCGGGTTGGCCGGCCGGTGGTCGTCGGTGAAAACCCATTGGTCTTCCCGGCGCGCCATCGTAAAGGTTTGTTGCGCGGAATTAATGCCGATCCGATCGACCAGATCGGGGTTAAACCGGGCCACCTTCCGGTCCCGCAGGTCATTGGGGTGCAGGTCAAGCGCCCGCGACAGCTCCTGATTCACCAGGAATGCACCGGGCCGGTTGGAAATGGCTACCAACTGGCGATCGGGAGGCCGATCGCCGTCGAAAGCAAGCTCCACCTGCTGATCGCCGGCCCCAAGGGTCAACGTCTGGTTCTGGCCGCTCACTTCGCCCATGGTCTCCTGGTTTATGTCCGCAAAACCCTCGATCATCGCGCCATTGATCCGGGCCAGCAAATCGGCTACCCGGCTGTCGCTGGCCCGGGCCCGAATGGGACGGTCCATTTCCCAATCGTCCCGCGTCCTGTGCAAAACCATCAGACCTCCGCTGAGGTGCAGTTCGGCCCGGTCAATCTGGGCGGTCAAAAATGGGGTGAGCCGGTGATCCCGAAAATCATCAGGTTTACGGGTCAGGAAATCCTTGGGGGCACTACTCACGACGTAGACCGGTTCCTTGCCTTGTACCCGGAGATAGGTGCGTCCCTCGACCGCCGTGTTGCTGCCGAAGCTCAGATCCCAGCTCCGGCCGGCGCCGTCGATCCGCAGACGGAGTTTGGGCTTGAACAGCCCGAACTCGCGCAGCCGCTGTTTTCTTTGTTCTCCCCGGCCGAGGTTGACCAGTTCGTCTTCCCAGTGGAGCAACGCCAGGCTGTCCAGCAGTTGCTCGATCAGGGGCGTATCGGCCCGGTCCGGCAACGGCTGCTGCAGTACCCAGCCGGATTCGTTCCTGGCCAACTCGACTTTCGATTCGCCGTTCTGGATCAGGAGGTGATTGACCGTCCCGAGGTCGAGGTCGACCACGTTCAACGAGCCGGTCTCGTGACCCCGCGGACTCGGGCTGCGCCGGTCCAGCAAGTAGATGAACAAAGCGAGCCCGAGGGCGATGCCAACGAGCGTCAGCGTGGTGCGGAGCCTCATAACCTCATCAATACATCATCATGATCGCACGCGTTGTTCCCTAACGGCGGCGCACCATCCAGACCAGCATGCCCGCCAACCCGGCCCCCGCGGGGACCGCGAGTACCACCAAAAACAGGATGCGGTCCAGTTGTCCGGCGCTGAAATCCAGGAAGTAAAAGCGGGTCCTCTTCGGGGGAATGCCTAACAGCTGCTCCCGGTCGGTGAGCCAGTTGAGGCTGAGCATGGCAAAGTCCGCGTCCGTTGAGGCCCGGCTCAACGTGGAATCATTCAGATAATCGGCGTTACCGACCACCAGCATCCGTGAGGAGCCGGCCTGGATGCGCTGGTCCGGGACTCCGCCCTTCTCGAGAGCCCAACCGAAAATCAAGGGTGGCTGCAGGTCACGCCCTTCATCGAAGCTTGGTTCGGTGCCGGTTATAAGAAAGTCATCCTTTTCACCCCAATAGTTGGGAAACGCCGGCCGCAGCACCGCCGTGCCTCGAAGGCCCGCCGCCCGAGCTTTGGCTGCATCCAGGCTGATGGAAGTTGTGCCGGCAGGAAAGTAACCGGTTGCCTGCGACAGCGACCTGAGGAACGGCACATCGCCGGCAAAACGGCCGTAAACATCCAGCGTCAACCCTTCTTCCTGGATGCCGGTCCTGATCTTCGTAACCAGCAGATCTTCGTCCACACGGATGCCGCAACCGTCGAGGAACTGGTTCAGCAAAGGCGTCCTGGACCGCGGGTTCAACAGCACCAGAAGCCGGCCCTGGGTGTTCCAGTACGCCCGAAGGACGCCGAGTTCCTGAGGGCTGAAGTCATTGCGGGGACCGACGATCAGCAGAGCGCGGTAATCGCCGGGCGAACGGTTGGAGCCGGCGAGGTTAACTTCCTCAAAACGGATCCCTTGCTGCTCGGCCATCGATCGGAAACGCTTCAGTTCCGTGCCGTCGAGCAAATCGGGCTCACCGTGGCCGGTAACGACGCCCAGCAGCGGCTGCTTGTCTTCCACCAGTTCGAGCAGCGCGCTGGTCAGAACTTGCTCGCCGCGGAACGCTTTAACCTGGGGCGTCGCCCCGAACAGGCCTTCCGGGGCAAATTCGGCCAGGTCTTCAACCCGGACCGTCTTGTGGCGATTTTGGTACTCGATAATGATCAAATCCTTTTGCGAACCGAACCGGAACCGGTCCTGCAGCAGTTTGGCCTTGGTGACGTCATCATACAGGTCAACGGTTTCAACCCGGACTTTGCGCTTTGCCGCAATCTCGTACTCCTTAAGCAGGTTGCGGACGTCGTCGAAAAGAATTTGACCTCCGGGAATCTGGTCACGGGAAGAATAGAGAACGTAGATTCTCACCTCCTTTTTGAGTGAACCGAGCAACCGCCGGGTCAGCTCAGAGAGAGAGTAGCGGTTGTACCTCGACAGATCCCAGCGCTGGTACCGGGTCAGGCCCAGGTAATTCATCATCAGCAGCAGGCAGGCGAGAATCAGCACCTGGACGGCCACATTGAGGCCGATCCGCCAACGCTGAAGGCTGAACGGAGGGGAGCGGCGAGCTGCCTTACCCATGGGCTTCAATGATCGTCACCTTAGCCTGCATCGCTCACCAATCCCTGCACGCTCACTAAACCCTGGATAATCTCTCGATAATCCGAAGGATTTGGAGAGCGATGCAGGCTTTGGCAGCGGAACTCTCCGGCTACGCCGGAAAATTCCGCTGCGTTTTGAAGGGGAGAGTTTAAAAACAGCTTGTCTCGATTCATACATTTAAAACACGCTCTTGAACAGACGCGCAGCGTCTGATTAAGGGCTTTCTAACCCGCACACAAGGGTGTGATCGTCGTGATCGTCGTC
>JAFAUY010000460.1 GCA_019243005.1 Verrucomicrobiota bacterium
TATGTCGTTGAGCCGCGATCACGTCGGCGGCGAGGCCCTCACGGTCCTGAACCTGGATTCGTCTCCGTCTGCGGACGTGCTGGATTCCATTTTGAGAAACCCCAGTATCAAGACCGCCAAGGTGGTCAGGCTGTGAGTGGCGGGTAATGCGTAACAGGTAGCGGGTGGTGGGTGGCGTTCGGCGTGGTCATCGTCTTTGCCCCGGCGGGGCCGCCGAGGCAAAAACCGGTCTCTTGGGCCATCGAAGGGGGACTTTAATTCACAACAAGCTTAACGACCCCGGCCACTTTCCGGTGCCCCTCCGGGGCAAAAACGACGGCCGCTCCGAACGCCGAACGCCACCCGTTACCCATTACCCGTTACCCATTCCGATCGCAGCAACGCATTCACACGCAGATCCACAAAATGGTCGTGGAGCCATTCCGCTTCCCGTAACACCCCTTCTTCCTTGAACCCGAGCCGGGCACAGATCTTCTGGCTGGCGCAGTTGCCGACCGCCACCCGCAACTCGATCCGGTTCAAGGCGAGATCAACGAACCCGTGTTCCACCAAGCGCCGCACCGCGGCGGTCATGTAACCGTGGCCGGTCGCCTCCAATGCCAGCCAGTACCCGATCACCCCGAAGCGATGGGCCGGCTGCAACAGGTGATAAGCGATGCTGCCGATCATCCGGCCGCGCAGCCGGACGGTATAATCCATCCTCAGTCCCAACCGTCGCAACTCGAGCCCGTTGCGCACATGGGCGGCCGTGTCCGCCACGGAACGCACGTCGTCGATCCACGGCAGCCAGCGCCGGAGATGAGCCCGGTTCGCCGTGGTCAACGCAAACAATTCCTCAGCATCACCTTCTCCCAGGGGAACGAGCTCGAGATCGGGAATTGCGGTATCGAGCCTGCGCGGCAAACGCGGTCTCAGCATCAGATCGGCACCGGCGTATACGGCAGGCCATGCGCGGCGGCAACCGCCTGATTGGTGACCTTGCCGTCCATGATGTTAACGCCTTGGCGCAGCCCGGGTTGTTTACGAATCGCGCCATCCAGACCGCTCTCGGCAATGAACTCCAGGTAATGGGCGGTAACGTTGGTAAGCGCCTGGGTCGCCGTTCGCGCGTACGCCCCGGGCATGTTGGCAACGCAATAGTGGATGACGCCTTCCTCGACGTAAACCGGGTCATGGTGCGTGGTGGCCCGGGAAGTTTCGCAGCAGCCCCCCTGGTCAATCGCGATGTCCACCAGCACGCTGCCCGGCTTCATCAGCTGCAACATCTTCCGCGTGATCAACTGCGGCGCGCGCGCGCCGGGCACGAGCACCGCGCCGATCAGCAGGTCGGTGCGCGGCAGCATCTCCAGCAGGTGCGCCTCGTTCGAATACAACGTGTGTGCCGTGTGCATGGTGATGTCGAGAAAACGCATGCGTTCCACGTCGACCTCCAGGATCGTCACCTCAGCGCCCAACCCGGTCGCCATCCTCGCCGCGTTCACGCCGGAAGTGCCGCCGCCGATAACGACCACGTTGCCGGGCAGCACGCCTGGAACCCCTCCCAACAGCACACCTTTGCCCCCGTTGTGTTTGGCCAGAAAATAACCCCCGACGATGATCGACATGCGGCCCGCAATCTCACTCATCGGTTCCAGCAAAGGCAGACGGCGATTGACCTCGACCGTCTCATAGGCCACCGCCATCACGCCGGACCGGAGCAAGGCCTCCGTCAATGGCTTATTGGCCGCCAGATGAAGGTAAGTGAAGAGGATCTGCCCCGGACGCAGTAACGGGTACTCCGGCGGTAGCGGCTCCTTGACCTTGACCACCAGGTCCGCTCTTTGAAAAGCCTCCTCGTGCTCCGCAACCAGGGTGGCGCCGGCACGTTCATACTCCTCGTCCGGATAACCTGAACCGCTGCCGGCGTTGCGTTCGACAAAAACCTCGTGCCCGAGCTTCACCAAACCGTAGACGACGGACGGCAGCAGGGCGACCCGATGCTCCTGCTCTTTAATTTCTTTAGGAACGCCGATCTTCATGATAATCAGATCAATTGTACCGGCACCAACCGTACCGATGACAGAACCTACAGCGATGCAACGGCTTACACCAGTTTCGCACGCCGGTTGAGCCGGCCTTTGCCCCGGAGGGACGATCGAGAGTAGCCCAGGACTTTAGTACCGGGCGGGGGTTGTTAAATGGGCGTGCGTCCCTGCGGGACGCGGCTCGGGAGGAAATCCCCTTCCCGGCACTGAAGTGCCGGTCTACTCTCAACGGTCCCTCCGGGACCAAGAAGCGGACTTCCATCCCATTGATCCAATTCAGTTAAGCGATGGATCATCGGGCGCTTGCGCCAGGAGATGGAAGGCGGGACCGAGGCTGCTGACGGTGCGGTACCAGAGCTGTCCATCGTTTACTTCTGCAAAGACGCGCTGTTGGGCGGGCAGAACGATCCAGGCCTGCTGTTGCAGCTCCGTTTCAAGCTGGCCCGGGCTCCAGCCCGCATAGCCCCGGTACGCGCGGATCTCGCCCGTCCCGGCTCGAATCACGTCGGCGGCTTCGTCGACGCCGAGGTTAGCCTGGACCACCATGCTTTCTTTCATCCAGCGGAAACAGAGCAGCGAGACGTCCTGCGTACCCACCGGGCCGCCGTGAAAAACGGCAACCCGCTCAAGGCCGTCCGCAAGTTCGGACGTAGCCAGGTCGGCTAAGCAGAGGTTGGTCGGGCGGTTAATGATCACCCCCAGGGCGCCAATCTCGGCCCCATGCGCTGAGATGAAAAGGATGCTGCGGCGAAAGTTCGGATCGCGCAACGCCGGGTGCGCGACCAACAGGTTTCCGCTAAGGTTCGTGATGTCGTCTTTGGATACGTCCACTTGCTCGAATCTAAAATCGACTACTTGCGGTGCAAGAACATCACCGTTTATTGTGCGTTCTTGTTTCGATTATGTATTCGCCGTCGCAGGATTTAAGGATTGCTGACCGGGTCTTTCATTCCCGGCTGCTCCTGGGTACCGGGAAATTCGCCAGCAACCACGTCATGGCCGCCGCCCTGGAGGCAAGCGGCACCGAGATCGTCACCGCTGCCCTGCGGCGGGCGGACCTGTCCGGCAACAAAGATCCTTACGCCAACATCCTGGAATTCATCGACCCGAAGCGCTACTTGCTGCTTGCCAACACAAGCGGCGCCATGAACGCGGAAGAAGCCGTTCGGCTTGCACGGCTGGCGGCGTCCGCAGGGCTGCCCAAGTGGATCAAACTCGAAATTCACCCCAACCCCCACCACCTGTTGCCCGATCCGATCGAGACGTTCCGGGCCGCCGAAATTCTGGTTAGGGAAGGCTTTACCGTACTGCCTTACATCAATGCGGACCCCGTGCTGGCCAAGCGGCTGGAAGAGGTGGGGACAGCCACGGTCATGCCGCTCGGAGCGCCGATCGGGAGCAATCAAGGTCTCCGGACCAAGGATCAGATCCGCATCATCATCGAGCAAGCGCAGGTTCCCGTGGTCGTCGACGCCGGTCTCGGGGCCCCCAGCCAGGCGGCGGAAGCCATGGAAATGGGGGCGGACGCCGTCCTCGTCAATACTGCAATCGCCGTGGCTAATGACCCGGTGACAATGGCCACGGCTTTCCGTCAGGGGGTTGAGGCGGGCCGCCTGGCTTTTGAGAGCGGGTTGCCGGCGCAGGCACTCGAGGCGGAAGCGACCAGTCCCCTGACCGCGTATTTCCGGCAAACCGCGTGAATTTGCTGGAGGTCGATCGGCTCAACGTCTGGCACCCGGTCCGGACCACGTTTGGCCGGCGGGCCGGCGAGTGGATCAAGGCGGCTGTCGACGTCTCATTCTCGGTCCCGGCCGGTTCGACGGTTGGCCTGGTCGGCGAAAGCGGCAGCGGTAAAAGCACCGTGGCACGAGCGGTGTTGAACCTCGAAAAGGTTACCAGTGGCCGGATTTATTTTGATGGGGTTGACGTGACGAACCGGCCGGAATCCGAATTCCGGCCTTACCGCAAACGGGTCCAAATGGTCTTCCAAGATCCGTACGGCTCCCTCGATCCGCGGTGGACGGTGGAGGCCATCGTGGCGGAACCCCTGCGCATCCATTTCCCCCGCTGGACCCCGGACGAGCGGCGCGCTCGCGTCGTCCAACTGCTGGAGCGAGTCGGGTTGAACGCGGATCACCGGCGGCGCTTGCCGCACGAGTTCAGCGGAGGACAGCGCCAGCGGATCGGTATCGCCCGGGCTCTCGCGGTGGAGCCGGAACTGCTCGTTTGCGACGAACCGGTCAGCGCGCTGGACGTCAGCGTCCAGGCACAAATCGTGAACTTACTGCAGGATCTGCAGGAACAACTTGGCCTCGCGTACCTCTTTATCGCTCATGACCTTGCCGTGGTCGAGCACCTCAGCGAACAGGTCGTGGTCATGCAGCGCGGCCGCGTGGTCGAAGCGGGCCCGGTTTCGGCAGTTTACTCCGCGCCCCGAAGCGAATACACTAGGAAGCTCCTGGACAGCGTACCGGCCTGGTGAACGGCGCGTCATTAATGTTACTGCTCCTGCTCGCGTATTGATGAATGTCTTCCTTCGTAAGCTGATTGGAATGAATTGGCTTCTGACGATTCTCGCGATCGGCCTGGCCGTCTTCGGCATTATGGCCATCTACAGCGCCACCTACATGCGCGCGGAAGCTTACCTCGTGGAAATGTGGCGTCGCCAGGCGGTTTTCCTCGCCATCGGCATCGCCATCTACTTTATCACTTCGCTGATCGATTACCGGAGCTGGCTTCATAACATCATCTTTCCTCTCATCATGTACCTGGGAGGACTCGGGTTCCTGATCCTGACCCATTTTATCGGCCGGACGACCTACGGGGCGAAAAGCTGGCTGGACCTCGGCCCGATCAGCTTCCAGCCTGCCCAGCTGGCGATCGTCTCCATGCTGCTGCTGCTTTCCTGGCTGATTGCCAACACTTCGGACTGGGTCGGGTTCTGGCCCACGGTCGGGCGTATCCTGAGTTGCGGCGCGATCGTTGCGCCCCCGTTTCTCCTGATCCTGATCCAGCCCGATCTGGGTGAGTGCCTCGTTCAATTGCCCATGATCATGGCCCTGCTTTTCGTCGGCAGAATTCCGAAGCGGTACCTGATCGTCATGATCATCGTAGCGATCGCCCTGGTCCCCGTGGTGGCCAACTTCGGTCTGAAGCCGTACCAGCGCGACCGCCTGACGACGTTCATCAACCCGGATTATGACCAGCAAGGCGCCGCCTGGACCATCAACCAGGCCCTCATCGCAATCGGCTCCGGCGGGTTTTACGGCAAAGGTTTTACCGCCCCGAACACCCAGGTGCAGATGGGCTTCCTGCCTTCCACCATCGTCCACACCGACTTTATCTTCTCAGCCATTGCCGAACAGCTCGGCTTCGTGGGCGGAGTAACGCTCCTGATCGCCTTCGCGGTACTCTTCCTGACCGGCCTCCTTATCGCCGCTTGTGCCCCCGATGAGCTCGGCCGCCTCGTTTGCGTGGGACTCGTTGCCCTCATGTTCACCCACGTTTTCATGAACATCGGAATGAACATCTCCGTGACGCCGATCACCGGTGTTCCCCTCCCCTTGATCAGTTACGGCGGCTCGTTCCTGGTCCTGATCTTTTTCGGCCTGGGTATCGTGCAGAGTATCTGGATCCACCGGCGTCCCGTCGTCGTCCAGAGCTGAGTGCAGGGTAACGAGTAACGCGTAACGAGTAACGGGTTGAGTTCGGAGTTCGGAGACGCCGGGCGGAATGCCACAGACGAAGAGGTCTAATCTGTGTAATCTGCGTAATCTGTGGATCGATTTCTTTTCTGCGTTGTCTGCGTATTCTGCGGATATTTCCTACCCGCCGACCGCCTGGTACTTGTGCAGACCCCGGTACCAGAGCACGTTCGCGGCCACGGCCATGATTGAGGTCCAGGCCGCCTGGAGCCCGAGACCCTGGTAAACGGCCGGGCCAATCACCTTCTGCTGGAAAATTGCGATCGGGAAATACAATTCGTACGGAAACGGCGACCAGGCCAGCAGGCGCTGAATCCATCCGGGCAACAATCCCAGCGGGAAAAGGTGGCCGCTCAGGAAGTACTCAAAGGAGTAAAGAATCAAAACGATCGTCGAGATCTCCAGCATCCAGAATGCCAGCATGGCGACGCAAAACGAGATCAGGAATTGGAGCAGCGCCGCCATCACGACGCTGATCCCGCTGCAAAGCCACACCTCCGGGCGACGCGGCCATTGCAGGTAATGGCGGAAGAAGAAAAATATCCCGACCAAAACCGGGATGGTTACAATCGTGTAGAGTAGCCGGTTGCTGGCGAACAGGCAGAAGCGGTAAACGAGGTAATTGACCGGTTTGACCAGGAAATTGTTGATCATCCCCTCACGGATGTCAGCCGCAACCTGCCACTCATCATCGGTCGGCGTGATCAGGCTATCCAGCGCGATCACCAGGAGAAAATAAAAGACGACCGAGCTGTAATCGAAGTTGTTGATCCCGGAACCCTTGGTCTCGAAAATGGCGCCCCAGACAAAGACCGTGCCGACCAACGGAAACAGACCAAAACAGGCGCGTAAGAAAAAATTCCAGCGATAGACGAAGGTGTTCTGAAGCCCGACTTCGAACACCTTGCCGTACTTGCGCCAGAACGTCCCCATGCGGCGGGGTGCCTGCTAAAAAATCTTGATGTAAGCCTTCTCGCGCAAGCCGTCGATCCAGCGCTGGGTGGCCTGCTGACGCCGGATTTGCTCCAGCTTGCGTTGAATATTTGGCTTAACCTCAGCCAAAGGAATGAAGCTGGACGGCTTTTTCTCCTCACAATACAGGAGGTAATAGGAATCGCCGATCTGAACGACCTGGCTTACCTGTTTCGGGGAAAGCTCGAACGCCACCTTCGTCAGGTCCTGGTTAAGGGTCTTTTCATCAACCCAGCCCCAGTCACCACCACTCTCGGCGGTGCCGTCCATCGAGTAAGTTTTGGCCAGTGTGGCAAAGTCCGCGCCGTTCCGGGCTTTTTCCCGGATATCATCCGCCATCTGCCGCGTCGTCGTCACCGAATTCGGATCAAGCGGGTCCGCGTTCAAGACGATGATGCGCAGCTTGACCTGTGCGGGGGTTACGAACTCCTGTTTGTTGGCGTTATAATACTCTTCGACCTGCTGGTCCGACGCCTGGAAGTTCCCTTTCACGTTGTTCTGGCGCATCGCCTGAACGATGATCTTGTCGCGCTCGTTCTCGCGGAACTTGTTCAAGGAATAGCCCTGAGCGTTAAGCGTCCGGATGAAAGCCTGCCGGTCTCCCGAGAAATCGGTCCGGATAATGTTTTGTACATGGTCTTCGATCACGTAATCCGGCAGGTGAAAGTCCTTTTTCTTAAACTCCTGCAGGATCAATTGCCGGTCGATCAGGTCGCGTAAGGCCGATAACCGGGCTTCCTTGATCTTGGCGATCAGCTCCGTGCCGCTGAATTGCTGGCGAAACGACTGCTCTTGCGAAGCTGAGACTTCCTGAACCTGAGAGAACGTAATCACGTCGTTGTTAACGATCGCGGCGATACCGTCGATCACCTCGGGATCACCTGCGATCACGGCGGGAAGCCTGCAAAAGCAAGCGACAACGACGACACATAACAACCTGGCGGGCTTGATCATCTTGATCATTTTAGGACAGTCGGCTGAGAAGGCACAACAGGTCGGCCAGACTATTTTGGCGGTCCGCTGAAGTCAAGCGTGGAAACCGGTTTCCGATCAGAATGTAATCACCGCCGCGCGTCAGCATGACCTTGTTCTCCTTGACCTCGACCCGGACGATCTTGCGGTGCGCCGCCGCCAGCTTGATCTCATTCAGCAACAACAAATTATGCAACGCCGGCGGATGCGGTCCGTAGCGGTCGCGCCATTCTTTTCCGAGTTGGTCCAGTTGGTCCTTGGACGTAACCTGAGCCAGTTTCTTGTAAGCCTGAATCCGCATCTGCGGCTGCGAGACGTAATCCGCGGGGATAAACGCGGGCACGAGTTCCGACGGGTTCTGCAGGTACTCGGCTTCGTTCACGGCCACGAAGTCGCACCGGACCAGGGCCTCGCGTTGGGCCCAGCCACGCTTGCCGCCCTTGAGCTTGTCGATGGCCTGCTGCAGGAGCTGACAGTAGAGATCAAAACCGACGTTAACGATGTGCCCGCTTTGGGCCGTGCCCAGGATGTTGCCGGC
>JAFAUY010000047.1 GCA_019243005.1 Verrucomicrobiota bacterium
CGTTTATCTTACCCGGGGCCAACAACTGACTTGCGTTCGACGCCCGGCCGTGAGAAGAGACGGCGCACCGTCTGCTCACGCGGACGCCGTCGCTGCAACTGTCCCGGAATATGCGCTTTTCAGCCGTTATTGTACTTGTCGCCGGAACCTTCGTGCTCGCCGGTTGCGACAACCGCACGCAAGAGGACCGGCGTTGGGAACAGATTGCCGCCGATCTTAACTCGAAGGAAAACGTCCAGCCGTGGCACGAAGCCCAGTCCCCGTGGAGCAGCGAGCAACACCACGAAGGTACCGCCTGGTAAAATGCCACAAATAGATCTCGGTCATTTGCGGCATTTTTCGGCTTGTGGCATTTTCTCCACACGCTCGTAGCGCACGATGCGGAACTCGCCGGCGTCGCAGATTTCTTCCGTCGGCCGGAAAAGGTGTTCGTACGCCGGGAAAAACGCGTCGCCCGGGTACTCTGCCTTGATGTGCGTCACGAGCAATTGCCGGCAGCGGGCCAGCAGCGCCCGGTAGATTTCCGCGCCGCCAATGACGAAGACTTCCCGCTCATAGCGGCCGGGCTCAAAGCGGGCCAGGGACGGGATCATTTCCACCCCGTCGAAAGAAAATGTGCGGCTTACCACCAGGTTGGCGCGTCCCCGCAACGGTTTCCCGAGCGACTCAAAGGTCTTCCGGCCCATGAGCACCGGGTGACCAAGCGTCGTCTGCTTAAACCAGCGAAGGTCTTCCGGCAACCGCCACGGAATGGCGTTCCGGTACCCGATTACCCGCGAAGGCGTCATCGCCACGATCGTAATCATACCGCGATCGGCGCTTTGATTGCGGGGTACGGGTGGTAGTTCAGCAGTTCAAAATCCTCGTAAGTAAATTCGTCCAGCCGGGACGGCACCCGGCGCACGCGCAACTGCGGCAATGGCCGCGGCTCCCGGCTGAGCTGCTCGGCAGCCTGCTCCCGATGGTTCTGGTAGAGGTGCAGGTCGCCGAAGCTGATGATGAGTTCCGCCGGTCTCAGGCCGCACACCGCCCCCACCGTCGAGGTCAAGAGCGCGTAACTGGCGATGTTGAAGGGCACCCCCAGGAACACGTCAGCGGACCGCTGGTAAAGGTGGCAACTCAGGCTGCCGTCCAGCACATAAAATTGAAAGAGGGCGTGGCAAGGCGGCAGCGCCATGGAAGGGAGTTCGCCCGGGTTCCAGGCGGTTACGACCAGGCGGCGGCTGGCCGGGTCGCGCCGGATCTGCGCGATGACCCCTTCCAACTGGTTGACCGATCGCCCGTCCGGCGTACGCCAATCCGTCCACTGCGCCCCGTAAATGCGGCCGAGGTCGCCGTTGTTGTCCGCCCATTCATCCCAGATCGTGACGCCATGCTCGTGCAGGAATTGCAGGTTCGTGTCACCGCGAATGAACCAGAGGAGTTCGTACGCAACCGATTTGAAATGCACCCGTTTGGTCGTCAGGAGGGGAAAGCTCGCCGAGAGGTCAAACCGCGCCTGGGCGCCGAAGACTGAGATCGTCCCCACCCCGGTCCGGTCCTGCCTTGGCTTTCCTTTTTCTAGGACGAGGCGAAGCAGTTGGTGATACTCTTTCACGGAAAAGCAGGGGTACAAGGCAGCCGGTGTCGGCCCTCCATAGTTCGTAAGTCTCCGTTTGAAAAACAATCCGAAAAAGACCAAAGACACCTGAATTCAAGTTAAGCCATGGATGCGCAAACCAAGTCAGGCTTAGTCGATACGCAAAACTTGCCTGACGACCGGGAGATCGCGATCGACCGGGTCGGCGTGACGAACGTCCGTTTTCCCATCATCGTCAGGGACAAATCGCACCAGTCCCAAAACACGGTGGCCCTGGTCTCGTTGACCGTGGATCTCCCGCACCACCATAAGGGGACGCACATGAGCCGGTTTATCGAAGTGCTCAACGAGCACGGCTCCGTCGTCCACGTCGAAAACATCGAGATGATCCTGCGTCACCTGCAGAAGCGGCTGCACTCACGCCAGGCCCACGTGAGCTTTGAATTTCCCTATTTTATCGAGAAAGCCGCGCCCGTAACCGGTGCGATCGGGCTCATGGATTACACCGTGAAATTCACCGCCACGGCCAACCACGACGACATCGATTTCGTCGTCACGGTGATCGTGCCGGTCACGACCCTTTGCCCGTGCTCCAAGGCCATCAGTGCCCACGGCGCGCATAACCAGCGGGGCCAGGTTACGCTCAATGTGCGCTGCCGGCGTTTCATCTGGGTCGAGGACCTGATCCAGCTGGTTGAAAGCTCCGCCAGTTCCGAGTTGTTCAGCCTGTTGAAGCGGCCGGATGAGAAAGCCGTCACCGAACGCGCTTACGAGAACCCGGTGTTTGTCGAGGACCTGGTCCGGAATGTGGCGTTACGGGCGAACGGCGACCCGCGGATCACGTGGTACCGGGTGGAAGCGGAAAATTACGAGTCGATCCATCACCACAACGCTTACGCCATGATCGAGAAGGGCTGACGACCCGCAATTCGGGGTTGCGGACCTTGCGGATGGCATTAGTTTGGTCCTCTTCCGCCACGGGTTGGTAGCTCAACGGTAGAGCAGCGCCCTTTTAAGGCGTTGGTTCTGGGTTCGAGTCCCAGCCAACCCAAGCCTTTTAAGTTGTTGGCGACGAGGTGTTTGCCGGCCGAAAGGCTCACACCGGTAAGAAAAAAGCTAGAGCAACGCAGTCATCCTGAATCACTCGCTTGTGGGCCGGGCGCTAGGGAATTGGGGCCTCAAAGGCTGTTGAGCACGTCCTCACGCGAAACGCCTTTGTGTCGAGCGACCACTCGCAGGATATCCGCTAAAGTGCCCACTCTAAGCACGCTGTGCGCCGGTACCGTAACCCGGTGCTTGCTGGGGGTTCAGCGTTTCAAGCTGCACATGGCTGCCTTCTTGATTCACGACCACGTAACCCCAATGACGGCAGAGACACCGGACAAGGTCTGGACCCGAAAGGTCGCGTGGCAGTTTCAAGCCGGTACTCGTACCCGCTCTTCGGCCATTTGGAAAGTGACGAAGTACTCGTCAGGCTGATCGAAAAAGTGCCCTTGAACCGCCTCAAGCACGTTTTTACGCACCTCATCCAAAGTTTCACCCTGGGTGAAGATGTCGGCTTCGCGGCAGCGGGCATGATAACCGCCGTCCTCATCCGGCAAAATGTCAAAAGTAAGATGTCCACCCATAGGCTGCGAGGACGTGACACGTTCGCATCATACAGAGCCTACCACGCAGTTTTGACTGAGTCACAACCGTTATTACTGAGTGACAACCGTTATTACTAAGTGACAACCCTGCCCTTTCAAATGCCTTGCAGAACCCGCCTGCACCGCTTCGGCCGCATTTTTGCCGTACGAAGCGCTGATTAAGCCGCAGTAGGGACCTTAAAGGGACATGTCACAGTGATGCTAAGCCATGGGCGCTTTATATTAATAGCCGCTGTGACGTTGGCACAGAGCCGGCCCGGCACCATCTCCGGCAACGGCAACGTCTGGTCCTGGCACCACGATGGGCGGTCCCGAACGGATGAAAACCCGCTGCTGCTCGCCAATCGAAAGTGCAAGACGCTGCGGTCCTTGCTGGAGCGGCAAAAGGCGTTTTCCAGGGGAAGAGGAGAGCGGGCACCCTTCATTGAAGCATTGGTTTTCTGCTCACACAGCTCCAATCACCTTCTGCTCAGCGATCCGCAACGCGTCTGGCTGCGGGTTCGAGTCCCAGCCAACCCAAGCCGTCTCCCCCGATAAAGCGATAAAGTCAACTGGAACGTTGCCGCGTGGCGGCCCGGCCCGGTGCTCTCAGCCACCTCCACCTTGGCATTTTTCAGCTCATATCCGGCGCTA
>JAFAUY010000300.1 GCA_019243005.1 Verrucomicrobiota bacterium
CCTGTTGCGTATCCCAAAGTTCGACGCACTGGCGAGCCACTCGCGGGCTGAGACCGTGCTCCACCAGCTTCCGCACGAGTTGTTCGGGGGTCAGCAGCAAGGTCGAGCCGCCGCTGGCTTTAAGGCTTCGAATGGTATCGCAGACCACGTGGAGCACCGCGCACCCGTAAGTCCTGGCAGGCAGGAGGTCCCAGGTCTGCACCGGGAACACTCGCGGTTCCGCCGGTGAACTGACCGATACCCAGGCGCTCGAACCGTCCAGGGCGACGATCCGCGCGCGTGTACCAGGTTCCAGCCCTGACCGGTAGGAAACGATGAATACGGGATCACCGACCTTCATAGCGGCGAATAGGGAGCGGTGTTTGCGGCGGGATTCACGCCGGCTCCGGCAGGCCACCGGTGCCGGAACAAGGCGCGTAGGCGGTACGACGCGTGCGGGCCGCTTGCGGAGCCGGGCTTACATAATCCGCTCCGAGCGGTCGGGGTCATTCATTCGGGCGGTGATGGATCTGGTCGCGGCCCGGGTAAATTTCCGTGCGGAAAATCGGTATTTCTTTGGGTGCCTCGATGCCGATCTTGACAACATCGCGGTCAATCCGAGTCACTTTCAGCCGGATGGAGTCCCCAATGATCAGTTCTTCGTTAACCTTGCGGGATAAAATTAACATCCTTTTTTTCTGTTCGGGTTTAAGGAGAAGCTTCAGCAGCCAACGGGTGTGGGACCCTGCGAAGCGTTTCAGGGGTCATCGGCATCGGCGGCCCGCATTTAAGAGCGCGGCGCGATTTCGGTCAGGAAATGTTCCTTGAGCTGCTGATTTTGGCGGAGCCTCTCAACCAAACGCTCGTTTAAACATTCCACTTCGGTGCAAAGCGCCTCCAGCAACGGTTGCACGTACCCGGGAAAGTGAGCCAGAACCGTTTCCGAGGACACGTCCTCGCCCAGGGCAAGGTCTGCAGCGGTTTGCCTCAGGATGACCTCACGGGATTGCCGGCAGCGGATGGCGATCCGGATCTGATCCCGGATCTGGTCTTCCAAACGCGTATTTTCGGCCCCGTCGTAGCGGTAGAGGGCCCGGGTTTGCTGGTTTAACAACCGGATCAGGCCGCCGCTTTCCTGCAGTTCATTCCTCAACGCGGCTACCAGGTCATTCCAGGCCAAGGTTGACTCCATAGGGTTAAAAGCAAGGCTCGCAAATCGTGTTCGCGGTTAGGCCATGACGCTTTGGAGGTTAGCGCGCAGCTCCTTGACGGCTTGGGTGTGGATCTGGCAGATGCGCGATTCGGTCAGCCCGAAGGCCGCCGCGATGTCGGCCAGCTGCAGGTTCTCATAGTAGTAGAGGGCCAGCACCTTGCGGGGCATCTCGGGCAACTGGGCGATGCGCGCGGCCAACAGCCCCGCCAGCTCTTTGCGCGCCACCACCTCGCCGGGCGGGGCAGGGGCGACAGGGGCGGGGCGGGCGGCGGGCGACGAGGCAAGAGCAGGGGCGGTCAGGTGCATACGCTGGGCTGAGGTTGAAAGGTGCCCGTCGGCAAAGCACCCCCCGTGCCAGTTCCAGAAAAACTATAAAAGGTAGTATTTCCAGAGGCGGGCCGCCGCTCCCAAGCCGACCCGCTCACCTCCCGACTCGCCCCAATCGGCAAAAAAGGCCCCGCCTCAAGCCGTTTCTACCAGGAAAATTTTGCCGGCGTACGCGCCCTAAGCGAAATCCCACTGCTCTGTGTGCCGAATATCGATTCGGAGCAAAGCCAGGTCCGGATCGGAGACGCCCTGAGCAAACCAACGGCTGAGTTCCGCGCTCCAAAGCTTTTGGAGCAGTTTTGGATCATGGACCACCTGGGCTTGACCCGTAACGGACACGTACGCGTTCTTTTCCGGGGAGGCAAAAGCGACGTTCACTTCCTGGTGCTCCTGCGCTTCGGCCACCTTCGGGGTGTGTTCCTTGGTGATAAACCAGAGCGCATCCTGATCCAAGCCAGCGCACACCATCGGCCGCGAGCGTAAGCCGCCGTCCTTCTCCTGGGTCGTCAACATGGCCACCCGGATAGTTTCAACTGCCTCGCCGAGGGCTTCGCTTGCGGAAGGTTTTGAGTCTTGAGCCATAATTGTCTTTCCGTGGGCGCCCTGGAAGGTAAGGGCATCCCATGTTCGGCCAAGTCTGCAAACTGGATGTAGCCGTCACACGGCGGTCACACGGCGGCCACGGCGATCAGGCGGCTACGGCGGGAAGAGGAATTTCCGGATTTGACATCGGCAGCCCGCGCTCAGGATGCAACGCCGAACGCCACTCCATACCCGTTACTCGTCACCGTTAAAAGGAAAGGCGCTTTCCTCCAGGAAAGCGCCTCTCCGTTTAACCCGTGGCCTCCGTGGGGAGGCCCAGAGTTAATTCGTCATTTCCTCTAAGTTTATCACCGGGACGCCGCTTGCGGGTTGACGCGACTTTCGGCAATTTCCGTCAGTTTTTTGTCAGCTTCGCCTTCTTCATCCAGCGTTTGTTGAAGGATCTGGGCGATCTGATTCTCGCCAACCTGCCTCGCCAAGGTGCGGGCGGTGCCGTAGCCGGCCATTTCGTAGTGTTCAACTCGCTGGGCTGCGCCGATCAAGCCGGCATCTACTACGTCCTTATCGCCTTGAGCTTTTACAAAGTGCTGACCTTCCGTGATCAAGCCCTTCATGGCCTCACAGGTTTCACCCTGTGGCTTTTCGCCAAGCTGTTGGAACACCCTGTCCAGCCGGTTAACGTGTTCCCGGGTCTGATTCAGATGCATTTCGAACGCCGATTTCAGCTGAGAAGAATTGGCGGCCTCGGCCATTTTAGGCAGCGCGTCCACCAGCTGGTTTTCGGCGCTGTAGAGGTCCCGCAGCTCCTCAAGCAGAAGATCGCGAACTGAGTTCAACTTAAGGGATGTAAATCTCATACACCCCGGGTTCGCACCGCCCCGGCTCAACGGTCGTTTTGCGAGTACTTCCGGTCAGAGCCGGTCCAGGAACTCGAGTCCCCTCGCCTTCGGCTCCAGGTTTTTCGCCCTCAGCCACTCGGCATTAAACAGGCGGGAAAGGTACCGTGCGCCGGAGTCGCAAAGAATCGTGGTGATCACCTGGCCGGGGCCATACTCTTTGGCCACCTTGACGGCCCCGCACACGTTAATGGCGGAGGACATCCCGAGAAATAACCCTTCGTGCCGCAGCAAATGGTAAACGATCTCGATCCCGAGAGCGTCCGGGATTCGGTAGGCACGATCGACCTCGATTCCCTCGAGGTTTTTTGTAACCCGGCTCTGGCCGATCCCTTCCGCAACCGACTCGCCATCACTGATTTCGGTGTGGCCGTACGTAAACCAGGACCACATCGCCGCCCCGTAAGGGTCGGCGCAGACGACTTTGATCCGGGGATCTCGCTCTTTCAGAAAAATGCCGGCACCGGCCAGCGTGCCGCCTGTGCCGATGGAGGCGACGAAAGCGCTCACCCGGTGATCGGTCTGCTCCCAGATTTCCGGTCCGGTCGTTTGGTAATGGGCGCGGCGATTGGCCAGGTTATCAAACTGGTTGGCCCAGAAGCCGTTGCTGGTCTCCGCAGCCACCCGCTCCGAAACGCGGATGTAATTGTTCGGATCACTGTAAGGCGCCTCAGGCACGGTTCGAACCTCGGCGCCCATCGCGCGCAGACCTTCGATTTTCTCCTGCGACACCGTTTCCGGCACCACGATGATGCAGTGGTAACCGCGCGCGTTTCCCACCAGGGCAAGGCCGATGCCCGTGTTGCCGGCGGTCCCTTCGATGATGGTTCCCCCGGGCGTTAGTGCGCCCGATCTTTCGGCCTCGAGCACAATGCCGAGCGCCGCCCGGTCCTTCACCGATCCCCCGGGATTCATAAACTCCGCTTTACCGTAGATTTCGGACCCGGTGGCGTCGGAAAGGGCGTTGAGGCGGATCAAGGGCGTGCGACCGATCGTCTCGCAGAATCCGGGCGTCCGGAATCCAAGGGGAGAAACACTCAGCTCTGGCTGCATCCTGGAGGGTACATCAATCCTGCAATTGCGACAGGCCGACGTGCGCGGCGCCTGCCTGCCTCAGCCGCGGCCCCTCCGCTCCCGGGTTGACTTCGCGAAAATCTGAAGTCCAATGCACATCCCGCACCATACCCACCTGCGTACAGTTAGGGGCTGCAGTGGGACTGATTCTTGCTATGCCTCGCCTTTCTGAAGCTGATATCATCGATCGCCTGCGCCAGGTCAGGTTCCCGGGTTACAGCCGGGACATCGTCAGTTTTGGACTGGTGCGAGAAATCAAAGTTTCGGGCGGCGACGTTCTGGTCCGTCTGAACGTCGCGACTAATAATCCTGCCGTCCCGCAACAGCTGAAAACTGACGTGGAACACGCGGTGCGGGGCATGGTCGGGGTAGCGTCGGCCAAGGTCGTGATCGATATCAGCAACCCTCCGGAGACGGGCGGCGCGGCCTCCGGGACGACGGCCATTCCGGGCGTAAAATACGTGGTGGCAGTCGCCAGCGGTAAGGGTGGGGTAGGTAAATCGACGGTGGCTGCCAACCTGGCGGCGGCGTTGCAGCAAAGCGGAGCCGAAACCGGGTTGTGCGACTGCGACATTTACGGACCATCGATCTCGCTGATGTTCGGTGCCACCCACGAGCAACCAATGGCCACGGCGGAGGAAATCATCATTCCGTTGGAACGTTACGGGGTTAAACTGATGTCCATGGGGTCACTCCTGGACGATGACTCACCGGCCATCCTTCGGGGTCCGATGGTAACCCGAGCCACGCAGCAGTTCCTTCGCCAGGTAGACTGGTCAGGCCTTGATTACCTGGTTCTTGACCTGCCACCGGGCACCGGGGATATCCAGCTCACGGTCGTCCAGACTGTGGCGCTTAGCGGAGCGGTGATCGTCACCACCCCTCAGGAAGTGGCCTTGATTGATGCCCGGAAAGCCAGCGCGATGTTCGCCAAAGTGAATGTCCCGGTCCTTGGGATCGTCGAAAACATGAGCCATTTCCTGAGTCCCACAGATGGAACCGCTTACCATATTTTTGGTGAAGGAGGCGGCGCGCGGGAGGCAAAACGGCTGCGTGTTCCCCTGCTGGGCCAGATCCCTCTCGATATTGAGACGCGTGAAGCCGGCGATCGCGGGATGCCTATCGTTCTTGAGAATCCCAAAAACCCGGTGGCCCAGGCCTTTGCGCGCATGGCTCGAGAACTCCGGCAACAAATTGAACCGTCCGCCGCTCCTCCATGACCCCTTTAAACGCCTATGGCCGGGCCATCGATAAAGTCGTTGACTTCGTCCCACGGGCTCTCCCAGAATAGAGAATCATCCATGGAACCCCCACGGGAAGATGCAACTGAATTGGTAAGAAATTCTGTTTTGTACAAGGAGTTCTTGGCCGAACGTGAGGAAATCCTGCGTCACAAGTGGATTGAAAGCGAAAAAGCCGGCTACGACATCGGTTTTGAGCGCGCGCTGCTGGATTGGATCTTGAAACACCGGTCGGCCTGGCGTGAGAAACGCCAGCGCCAGATGAAAGGCTCCTGACGTTTCCCCGGCTTAAGTGAGCCTTCAGCCGGTACGTTTCAACCGATCGGATAAAATCCCGCAGGCAGGTCAAGCATGGTTCAGACGCTCACGATCCTGGACGCTGACGCGATTGCACGCGCGTTGCGACGGATGGCGCATGAGGTACTGGAGCATAATCCTGACCCGGCCGCTTTTGCCCTCGTTGGTATCCCATTGCGCGGGCCCGAACTGGCCCGGCGGCTGGCCGATCTGATCATGCAGATTGAAGGGCGTCGTCCCCGAATCGGGGCAGTTGACGTCTCGATGCACCGTGATGACCTGAAGCTGCGCCGGTCGTTGCGAAGCGTTCACCCGACCGAGTTGCCGTTCCAGGTCGAAGACCTTACCCTGATCCTCGTGGATGACGTCCTGTTCACGGGACGCACCTGCCGCGCGGCGATGGAGGCGATCCTGTCTTTCGGACGCCCTGCGCGCATCCAGCTCGCCGTCCTGCTCGACCGCGGTCACCGGGAGCTGCCGATCCGGCCCGATTACGTCGGAAAAAACCTTCCGACCGCACGAGACGAACTGGTCAAAGTCCGGCTGGAAAGTATCGACCATGAGCCGGATTCGGTTCAAATTCAGAGGCCCGCACCGTGAACACGCCGGATTTGGCCCAAGCCGTTGATTGGCGACGGAAAGATCTTTTGAATATCCGTGAGCTCGAACGGTTTGAAGTTGAAACGATTCTTGACACCGCTTCCGCGTTCAAGACCGTGGGGGTGCGGGATATTAAAAAGGTTCCGGCCTTGCGCGGGAAGACCCTGATCAACTTCTTCATCGAACCAAGTACCCGGACCCGCATTTCCTTTGAACTGGCCGCGCTACGCCTTAGTGCCGACGTGGTTAACATCTCGGCGGCGATGTCGAGCCTGCAAAAGGGCGAAACCCTTAAGGACACGGCCCGAAACCTGCAGGCGTTGCATGCGGACATCATCGTCCTGCGCCACACATCAGCGGGCGCGCCCAGGTTTTTGGCGGAACGCCTGGAAGCGAGCATCATAAACGCCGGAGATGGCGCGCACGAGCATCCCACCCAGGCGCTGCTGGACGTCTTCACCATCCGGGAACATTTCCAGCGGGTGGCCGGCCTGAATGTGGTGATCGTGGGCGACATCCTTTTCAGCCGGGTCGCCCGCTCGAACCTCTGGGCGCTGAAAAAACTCGGTGCCAATGTGATCCTGGTCGGACCGAACACCCTGGTCCCGCGTAGTTTCGAAGAGGTGGGCGTATCGGTGGCGCGTTGCCTCGACGACGTTTTACCCTCAGCTGACGTCGTTAACCTCTTGCGCATCCAGCATGAACGGCAGCGGAAAGAATATTTTCCCAGCTTGAATGAATACGTCCGCTTTTTCGGGCTGACGAAAGAACGGGCCGCCCGCCTGCGGCCGGATTGCCTGGTGATGCACCC
>JAFAUY010000418.1 GCA_019243005.1 Verrucomicrobiota bacterium
CTCATCTTCGCGCTGCTCTTTTTCGTGCTTTCAATCGCGGTGCCCCACTTTCTCTCGATTGAAAACCTGCTGGGGCTGGCGCTATCCGTCTCACAGATTGGGATGGTGGCCTGCACGATGATGTTCTGTCTGGCGTCACGCGACTTCGACCTCTCGGTTGGCTCGACGGTTGCGTTCGCCGGCGTTCTCTGCGCGATGGTACTGAACGCGACGGATAACGTGGTGATCAGCGTCGCCGTTTCCATCCTGGCGGGCACATTGATCGGGTTCATTAACGGGTCAATCATCGCCTACCTTCGGATCAATGCGCTTATAACTACCTTGGCCACAATGGAAATCGTGCGCGGGCTGGCCTTTATCTCGTCCGGCGGCCAGGCCGTGGGGGTCAGTAACGAGGCGTTTATCTACCTGGCAGGAACCACCCTCCTCGGGATCTCGATGCCGATCTGGACGACCCTGATTTGCTTCATTGTGTTCGGTATCCTCCTGAATAAGACCGTGTACGGGCGTAATACCCTGGCCATTGGGGGAAACCCGGAAGCTTCTCGCCTGGCCGGGATCAACGTCGAACGCACCCGGGTCTTGATTTTTGCCATCCAGGGTGCCGTGGCCGCCCTGGCCGGCGTCATCCTGGCTTCCCGGATCACCAGCGGTCAGCCGAATGCCGCGCAAGGGTTCGAGCTTAATGTGATCTCAGCCTGCGTATTGGGTGGCGTTTCGCTGATGGGTGGCCGTGCCACCATTTCGGGCGTGGCTATCGGGGTGCTCATCATGGGGACCGCGGAAAATGTGATGAACCTTTTAAACGTTTCTGCGTTTTACCAGTACCTGGTCCGCGGCGCCATTTTATTGATCGCAGTCCTCATCGACCAACTGCGCAACCGCGCGGCCCGCGATTGATGGCGCCGGTGTGCGCCGGGACGGTCGTGGCGCCGCTTGCCCTTTGGCTTTGTGAGATGTCCGGCATCACCATTCAGCCGTTCGGGCAAACCCTCGCCGGTGAGCAGACGCAACTGTTTACGTTGCGGAACCCCGCCGGCCTTGACCTCAGCGTGACCGACTACGGGGCCAGGATCGTAAACCTGCTCGTGCCGAACCGAAACGGGGATCAGGTCGACGTCGTCCTGGGTTTCGACCAGGTGCCGGATTACCTGACCGATCGGCACTACCTCGGGGCAACCATCGGCCGATTCGCAAACCGGATTGCCCTAGGGCGCTTCGTTCTTGACGGCCGGTCGTACCGCCTTTCAATCAACGACGCCCCGCATTCGCTCCACGGTGGCAGCAGCGGATTCGACAAGCGGCTTTGGCTTGTGGGAACGGCAGACCCCGGTAAGCCGGTAATAAGCTTCACGCTCCACAGCCCGGATGGGGATCAAGGCTATCCCGGCTCGCTTGATGCAAGGGTCACTTTTTCAATTGGGATCGGGGTGGAATTCGAGATTTCGTACGAGGCCGTCACTGACCGTCCTACCATCGTGAACCTTACGAACCATTCGTACTTCAATCTCGCAGGGAGCGGCAATGGCACGATCCTCGACCATGTGCTCCAGGTAAACGCCAGCTTCTACACGCCAATGGACCTTCGGCAGGTTCCGACCGGAGAGATTCGCCCCGTAGAGGCCACGGTGGTGGACTTCCGTCACCTGGTAGCCATTGGTGCGCGGATGGGGATCGAAGAACCGAACGCAAATCCTGTCCGGTACAACGAAAATTACATCCTGGACGGTGAGCGGATTAGAGGCAGACGAGTCGCGGCGACATTACTGGATCCCGAAAGCGGGCGAACGATGACCGTGCTGACCGATCAACCAGGGCTTCAACTCTACACCGGAAACTACCTGAACCTCAGACGAGGCAAGCAGGGCCAGTCGTACCCTGCGTTTTCCGGAATTTGCTTGGAAGCTCAGCATTTTCCCGATTCTCCCAACCACCCTAATTTCCCGTCCACCACCCTTCGCCCTAAAAAGGGATTTTACTCGACCACGGTCTACCGGTTCAGCAGCGATGGTTAAGGCTGCCGCACCGGGCAGGAACGGCAGGCTCGCTTCAGCTCGTTGGGAGCGTTTTGTCTCCCGGTCATTTCCCGGCGCACGCGTCCTCGCAACGGCAACCCCTGCCGGGCCCTTTACCCTTTCAATCCCGTCATTCGTGCGCTTGCCACGATGAAACGTTGCAACAGGAAGAACAGGAACAACGTCGGCAGGATCGCAATCAGGGAGGCTGCCATGATAAGCTCCCAGGCGTTGCCGTGCTCGCCCGTGTAAGCCTGGATGCCGACTTGGACGACCCGCATTTCAGGCCGGCTGGTGGCAATCAGCGGCCACAGAAACGCATCCCAATTCGCTAGAAAGAAAAACACCGCCAAAGCCGCAAGCACCGGACGGGCCAGCGGCAGGGCCACGAAAAGGAAAATCCCGACCCGGGAAGCGCCGTCAATCCGCGCAGCATCCTCCAAATCCCGGGGCAGGCCCAGGAAGAATTGCCTCAGCCAGAAAATCCCGAACGCGTGAGGAATCGCCGGGATAATCAGCGCCCAATAGGTGTTCATCCAGCCAAGGTGACGAACGATGACGGCCAAAGGGATAAGGATCGTATAAAACGGGACCATCAAGGTGCTCAGGATTCCGATGAAGAGGAAGTTGCGTCCCGGAAATTCGAGTCGCGCCAGCGCGTAACCCGACATCGAATGGAAGATCAGGCCGGCAACGGTCACCACGGCCGAAACCACGAACGAGTTGAAAAGGTAACGGCCAAACGGCGCCTGTTGAAACACCCTGCCGAAGTTGGCCAGGGAGTAATGGGACGAGATGAGGATGGGAGGGTTGACAAAAATTTCGTTGGCAGGTTTGAGCGCGCTCAAAAACATCCAGAGGAACGGTACTGCAAAAACCAGCGCCAGCAGAAGGGCAGCCGCGTACCAAGTCCCCACGCCGACCGCTTTTTTCGTGCGTTCGATTTTCACTGGGCATTTCGTGGGTTGCACTTGGGTGCGCGGCGCGAACGTCGTCCCGCGGGAGGGTTAATCCCGCCGTTCATCCGCCCGGAAGTAGCGCATTTGGATCAACGTGAGGATGAAGATCAGGGCGAACAGCGCGACCGACATGGCCGCGGCATAACCCAGTTTCCATTCCTTGAAAGCCTTCTCGTAAATGTAGATCAATAACGTGTGCGTCGCGTAAGCGGGACCGCCGCGGGTCATGACGTAGATTTGATCAAACGTTTGCAACGCCCCGATCGTCAGGATGACCACGACGAAAAAGCTGACCGGTTTCAGTAAAGGCAGAATGACGTGACGGTACACCTGCAAGGGCGAGGCGCCGTCCAGGAGCGCGGCTTCGATGTACTCCCTGGGCACGTCCTGGATGCCGGCAAGCAGAATGATCATGAAATAGCCGACGTTTTTCCAGATCGCCGGGATCAGCACGGACAGCATGGCGGTCTGGACGCTGCCCGCCCACTGCAACTTGGGCAGGTGCAAAGCGCCGAGCAGCATATTCACGAGCCCGGCGTTGGGGTCCAGCAGGAAACGCCACGTCACGCCGGCCACCAACAGCGACATCGCCACCGGCATGAAATAAATCGTGCGAAAGATCACATTCGACCGGCTCCGCCGCGTCAGCAAGACTGCCATCCCCAAACTGAAAAGGTACACCGTGGGCACGAAACTGACCGTGTAGAGCAGGGTACGCCCGAGAGACGCGGCAAAAAGCGGGTCCGTCGCCATCCGGATGAAGTTCTGCAGCCCGATGAACTGGGGGGCGGTGACGACGTTCCAGTTGGTGAAACCGATGACGACGGCCAACAGCATGGGGAGCGCCAAAAAGAAGAGCAGGCCAACCACGTCGGGCAACAGGAACAGGTAGGCTACGAGCGCTTGCTCCCGCCGGTCCCTGTCCACGGTCCGTATGCTGGCCGGCCCCCTGACGGGTCCTCTGGCGCGTTCGGCGGGAGCGCCTGACCCCAACCCGGCTCCCTTTTCGGGAGGCGATCCCGGCTTATTTGCGCGTGGCGAGGTAGGCATCGATCTTTCGCGCGCAAGCCGCCGCCGCGTCCTTGCCGCTGACGCCGTTGAACATCACGTCCTGGAGCGCTTCCTGCAGGGCTTTGGCGACCTCCGGCGGCAAGGCAAGTTCGGCGCGCGCCGTCCGGAAGATTTGGTTGGCGAAAACGTCGTGCGGGAATTGTTTGTAAAAATCCGCACTGGCCTGGATGACCGACCGGCGCGGGGAAAGCTTGGTCGCATACTTGGTGGACCAGAGCAGGTTTCGCGTGATGTCCTTGGCCCCGAAAATGTTGATGGCGAACTCGGCCGCTTCTCTCGGGTGCGGCGTCTTTTGGTAGACCATCACGGTCCAGCCACCGTAAACCGTGATGAGTTTTCCTCCTTTTTCGGGCGGCGGAATCGGGGCCACGCCCAGGTCCTTGATGAAGTCGGGGTAGTTCGCCTGAAGGTTGCCCCATTCCCAATAGCCGGACACGAACATGGCGCCCCTGCCGGTGGGGAATCGATCATCGACCGGGTCACCGCCGCTTGCGGTGGTCGGGGCGTAGCCGTTGCGGACGAGCGTTCCCCACAGGTCAAACGCGCGGGCGGCTTCCGGCGTGTCGATCGCCGGCTTGGTGAAGTCCGCATTCATGACGTCGCCGCCGGCCATCCACAGGAATGGGTAGAAAATGAAGTTCTGATACCCACCCGGCACGGTGGGGAGCAGGATGCCGAACCGGTCGGGGGTGGTGAGCCGTTTGGCGGCCGCGACGAGCTCAGCCCAGGAGGTGGGCACTTCGACGCCATTGGCCTTGAACAAGGCTTTGTTGTACCACAAGACCACGGGTTCCATTTCGAAAGGCAGCGAGAGAATGTGCCCTTGGTAAGTGACGGCCTGCAGCGACGCCGGCAGAAAGTCTGTCTTCAGGTAGTCCGGAAGGTACCCCTCCAACGGTAACGCCACGCCGCCTTCCGCATACCGGCGCCAATCGCTCGGGCTTATCAGGAAGACGTCAGGCATTTCGCCCGTCGCCAGGCTCGTGGTCAACTGGTCGTAGTACTGGGCAAACGGAAATCGCTGAAACTCGACCTTCAGGTCGTGGCTTTTGTTCCATGCGTCCACGTAGTCCTGGTAGAGCTTCAGTTCTTGCGGAGGGTAGTCGAACGTCCAGAATTTCAGAACATCCGCGGCGCTCGCTGTGCCGGGCGTCAGACCGGAAAGAAGGCTCACCAGCGGGGCGAGCAGGAGGGGGAACCAGTTTCGTTTCTTCATTTTGATAAGTGGGCCCCAAAACCGGGGCGTTTGGAAAGTCAGTCAGCTTATCGATCGGGAGGGAAGCGTTGGAAACGGAACGTGCGGCTCCGTCTGATACCAGTAAGCCACCGAGGCAATGTCGTCGCACAACGGTTGGTACTTGCGGTCCGGCCACCAACCCAGGGCCTGCACCGTGACGCGGAGGTCTTCATTGAAACCGACGGCGTCCAGGATGTGCCAGCGGTAGAGGCTGAAAAGCCGGGGGGCGTGCGGCGCGCTGATTTTCGCCAGCGGCATCCCGCTGTACGGAAAGCTGAACTCCGTCTCAGCGGGGGTGTTGGGGTCACGATAGAAACACCAGGCGCCGCCGAAGTAATCCTCGGTCCCGTTGTCGGCGATTGTCGGGTACTCGGCGTCCCCGTCCAGGAAGAACTTGACTTCGCCTTCACCCCACCACCCTGCGGAAAGCGCAGTCCACGCGAGGTAGGTCCCGACGTAGACGCCTTTGCCCCGGATCCCATCCACGATGGTGTGCTCCGGGTGCTCGCGCCGCGTCTGCCCGCGCCGCCACTGGGCATGGAAGTAAGCGGCCTCGGCGGGGACGTCCTGCGGGTGGTAAAGCACTTTGTAGGCGACGATGGAAGCGTCTTGGGCCGAATCATTCTGGAGGGTGATGCGGCAACGGCGGCGGAACGGCATTTGCCAAAAGCAGCCGCACCCGCGGTACGGCCCGACGATAACCGGCAATGACTGGACCAGGTGCGGCGCCGAGTCGTGTCCCATCGCGAAGAAGTCGCCCAAGGGCACCTCCACCGAAGGGGATTCCTCGTCGTCCCAGTGGATCCGCAGGACAAGATGCCGGTACCAGGGAAAGTCGCTCGTAATCCAGATCTGGCTGATGCAGGCCGGACCCTCGATTTCCGCCAGGGCGACGAGCTCACCCGCCGCCAAAGGGATAAACGGGCGCACTTTCCAGCCTTTTCCCAGGTCCATCGCCGGCCGGCTATGGCGGAGAAAGGGATTGGCGGGGTCCGGATCCCACAAGCACGCCCTGCCTTTTTCGCCGGTCGGGTTTTCCGCCGAGATTTGCCGTGTGACGATCCCGGCTTGGTAGGGCAGAGAAGCAAGCGTTCCGTGAGGAGGGAACATGGGAGGTCCTGGTGAACGCGTTTTTACCACATAACCCCTCGCGCTTGGGATGGAGTAACTTATGGACTTTATGTATTATCTTCTGATTCCCCCTATGAAGCGGACGGTATTTTGGTTCCCGGAAGGTTTAGGACGCTGGCCTGCGGCGCTCGCCGTGCGCGGGTTGGGACTTCACGAGGTGATGCGCCCCATCCTGATTGATCGGCCGACCGGTACCCACGACTACCTGCTGATGCACTTTCACAGCCCCGTGAAGGTGTTCACCGGCGGCGGTTTGCAAAGCTTCCCCGCCGGGACGTTCTGGATCTGGCGCCCCGGGGACCGGCACACCTTCGGCAGCACCGAGGCACGGTGGAGCCATTCCTGGATCCACTGCGGCGGGTCAAGCATCGAAGCGACGTTGACCACCAGCGGCCTGCGGTTCGCCGAACCGATTCCTTTGGGCGACTCCGAGGTGACCGACCGGCACCTTCGGACGATCAAGAACGAAATCGGCGGGCACGCCCAGCCCGACTTGCTCATCCTCCAAAGCATTTTCGTCATCTGGGTTCAGGAATTGCAGCGGGCGAGCAATCCTGGCCGGGGTGAGCGCCGGGTACCGCAACGGCTTACGGCGGTCCGAACGTTCATTGAGGAGAACGTTCACCGCCCCTTGACCCTGAAGCAAATGGCGGACCGTACCCACCTGTCGGTATCGCATTTTTGCGGGGAGTTCCGGCGCGGCTTCGGCGTTTCCCCGATCGAGTACGTCCTTCGATTTCGCATGCAGCAAGCCCTGCATTTCCTCCGTGACCTGAACCTGTCGGTCGCGGAGGTGGCTGAGCGGGTTGGCTTCAACGACGCGTTCTATTTTTCCAAGCAATTCAAGAAGCGCTGCGGGGTAAGTCCCCTCACTTACCGTAAAACGTTCTTTCAATCGGCCGAACCGCAGACCGGCTCGGTAAAGTCCCCGCGGCCCTGAGGCGGCGCGTCAGGAATCGTGCGCCCGTGCCCTTGCCGGCTTGGCTAACCCAGCGGAGCCGAACCGATGGCCTTTCGATGGGCATCGCAGGTTTCTGCCGGAGCGCCTCAGCGCAAGGCATTCAGGCGCGGGGATGTGTGCCGGGGTACCCCGAGCGTAGGCGAAATTTGGGACGCCCGCTGCATTGAGGTGTTAGTCGCCAGCGGGGGGCGACCGCAAACACGTCGCAGCGGTCAGCTGCGGAAGTGTAGCTTAGAGAGGAGATTCGAGTCGTATCGGATGCATAGTCAAACTGAGTGAAGCACCGATGATCCTATTGCTAACGTTTGTTTCTGCACCCTGTGTCGTGGAGAGTGGAGGGAACCCTCGGACTCATAGGTCCTCAGAACGCTTTCCGCAGCATCCGATCAGCAGACGGACCATCACATCACTCTCGAAGTCGCCGCCACCTGCACCAACGCATTTCCAACGCCGATGTCGAATCGTGGCTCAATCCGGGCAATGGGCCGTGCATCGCTGAAGACGACCGCCGGGACCGCAGTCCCAGGCCGAGCTGCCA
>JAFAUY010000040.1 GCA_019243005.1 Verrucomicrobiota bacterium
TCCGGCTCAGGGTGACTGCGAAACAGTCGCCGTAGCGATCACGGCAGCGCCGCATAAACGAAAACGGCGTCGCGATCCACTGGAGCATTTGCCAGATCTGAGGTGACTTCGGTCCATCGGGAAACGGCATACGCAATTCTCGTTCGAATTCACCGTTTTGCCACCGAACCTTGGACACGGCAAACGGCCTCGTCGTCGGCGATGAGGGTCACATCGACTACCGTACCCCGCGACTGATTTACCAAAATCGCTACGAATGTTAGTGAAGGAAATTCCGGAACGAACGAAAGGAATTGGCCGCCTTGAAAGCCCCTGGACCCCGAGCGGCGGTCACGTCATAAGGTAACTTGATTACAATCGTAATACGATATATATTTTGATGGATAAAGATCTGATTCGCTGGAAAGGAGCTGATTGGTATGGCGGTAGCAACCGTTACCCCTGCGGAGTTCCACAAGCGCCATCGGCGCTGGGAGCACACGGCTTTAACCATGGAGGTGAGCTTCAGCATTTGTTGAGGGTAGTGACCCGCAAATTCCGCGGGGGCTCAGAAACGGGTTGGTCAAGAGCGAGCGCCAAAATTTGCCAATGAAGATGAACATGAACATGGAGATGTTTACCCCCTTTGACCGCCAAGGCTTGGAGAAGGAGCTCTGGCAAAACGTCCTTCAGACGGTTGGTCCTCTCGAACTCACTGCGGGTTGCGTCCAGCACTTGCGCGGGTGGATCAGCATGGCCGTCGAACGCATGGAGAATGAGGGCCGTTTAGCGCCGCAAGACGTGGCGCTGGCGGCGGCTAACTTGCGGCGTTTTATCGAATCGATGAAGACCGAAGCGGTGTTTCTGGGCCACGCCGACCGGCTGGATCGGGACGTCTTTGAGGCCGTGGAGCGTCAACTGGCGCGCAAGGGATTTTTGAGCCTTGAGTCGCTGTGGCCCTTCTGGCCGAACGAATTCTGGAAGGTTTAGCGTGCGGGCGCCTTAACGGTTCTGAAGGCGGAGGTTGGGCCATAGGCGTTAACTTAGGGGTGGCGTGACCCGGACGTCGGGGGTAGCGTCCCGGCGTCAAAGCCTTCGCCTTGGAAGAGTCCTGGGAAGTGATCCGCGAGGTGCTCCCGGCGGATCTGGAGGCCCTCGCATCAAATGTCGTTGCAGGGCCGCAGATGAATCCAGGCGCTGCGTATGAAGGAAAGATCCAAAGGGTCAAACTCCGTCTCCGGGATGCCAGCGCGTCTGTTGTTTTGAGCGATGGTCCAGGGCAGCACGGCGACGGCGGCGTAGGTGATGGTGTCCATAGGGGTATCGATAAGTTGAGATCGAGAATAAGGCGTTGGCGATCGACGTAAATGGAACTAAAGGAGTAGGGGCGTCCATACACTTTCGGGTACTATGAACCCCCGAGGATTTGCGGGCGGCTGCAGAAGCGTAAGTTTGGTTTTCCGTAGGGTTTTTCCATGAAAGTTTGGTGCTACGTTTTCGCCATCGCAACGCTCGCGTTCGCCCTTGGCCTGAAGGCCATGGGCCAGCAGCCGGCCCCTTCGCCAACCCCGGTCTCCACGGGCGTGGAGACGATCGTTTTTTTTCGGCACGGCGAAAAACCGCCCAGAGGCCTGGGTCAACTGACGTGCCAGGGTTTAAACCGCGCACTGGCGTTGCCCGCGGTGCTACTGGCCAGGTTCGGCAAGCCGGACTACCTCTTTGCCCCGGACCCTGCAGTCAGGGTATTCGACGGAACCGTTGAAGGCTACGACTACGTGCGGCCTTTGGCGACCATCGAACCGACTGCGATCCGGCTGGGCATGCCGGTCAACACCGATTATGGTTTCCTGGCGATCGGCCGTTTGGAGCGGGAACTGGCTCGTCGGCGCTACGAAGGCAAGACTATTTTCGTAACCTGGGAACACCGGACGCTGGAGGCGATGGTCAAGCAGCTCATGAAAACGTTCGGGGGCAGTGCCGCGGAGGTGCCTCCTTGGCCGGCGGACGATTACGACAGCCTTTACGTGCTCCGGCTTGACCGGCACAACGGTGCCAAGCCGCTTTCGTTCACACACGATCACGAAGGGCTCGATGGCTTAAGCGCCGATTGCCCCGATCCGAAGCAGCCGTAAAAACGTCCGCAGATTACACAGATTAGAGCGCCACAGCGCCTTCAAACCTTCAACTTGACGCAGGCCGTGGGCCCCCAGGCCGCCGCTCCGAACCCCGCCCGTTACGCGTTACCCATGTTACCCGCCACTCTCACCACGGTAGCTTGTCCAGGTCCACGTTACCGCCCGTAAGGATGATGCCTGACCTTGCGTCCGCTGGCATGGGGATTTTCCCTTCCAGCAGGGCCGCCACCGGCACTGCGGCGCTCGGCTCGATGATGATTTTCAACGTTTGCCAGACCAGACGCATCGCGTCGATGATGCTTTGCTCAGACACGGTGACCACCTCGTCCACGAGGGCACGGATGACGATAAAATTCCTGTTGCCCAACGCCGTCAACAGCCCGTCGGCGATGCTCCTGGGCCCGAGCGCGGGTTGCAATACGCCGCAGGCAAAGCCACGCGCCGCATCATCGACCGCCGCGGGTTCACAACCGATTACCCGTGTGGCGGGACTGACCGCCTTGGCCGTCACCGCCGTGCCTGCGAGAAGGCCTCCTCCGCCGACGGGGACAAGCAGCAGGTCCAGGCCAGCGGGGCCGGCCTGTTCCAGAAATTCCAGCGCACAAGTGCCCTGGCCGGCGATGATGCGTTCGTCGTCATAAGGTGGGATCAGCGCTGCGCCCGTTGCCTGGCGGATGGCCTCGGCCGCGCTTTCCCGGGCCGCCTGCGTCGGGTCGCATTCGACGATTCGCCCGCCATAGGCGACGACGGCTGCCTTCTTGACCCGGTTGGCGGTGCGGGGCATGACGATGTGCGCCGGTATCCCGCGCCGGCGCGCCGCCAGGGCGACCGCGGCGGCGTGGTTGCCGGAAGAATGGGTGACCACGCCGCTGGCGGCTTCCGCCTCGGCTAATTGAAAGATCGCATTCTGCGCGCCTCGTGCCTTGAACGCGCCAACCTTCTGAAAGTTTTCGCACTTGAAAAGAAGGTGCGCGCCACCACCGATTCTCGCATCGAGGGTTTCGCTGGTAAGCACCGGGGTACGGTGGATAAAGCGATAAATACGCCGATGGGCAGCCCGTACGTCTGCCAGGGTGACGATCGACGCGGCAGCAGCCGGATCGGGTCGAAGGACAAGTGGAGCGGCGCGCATGTTAAGGTCAGCGGACAAGGCGAAAATATATTACACCTGAATCCGATTGTTGATCCGCAATCGCGTGGTTGACGCGGGTATGGCCCCGCCCGGTACTTGGCAGTAGCCGACCGGCGGTTGTCATCGTAAAAAAGGTGGGAGTGATGAACGCTGAGCTTGAAAGGTTGGCTGCCGATGCCGCGCGCCGCGAAAACTGGAAGCGTTGGGGGCCATACTTATCCGAACGGCAGTGGGGCACGGTGCGCGAAGATTATTCCCCGGGGGGCAACAGTTGGGACTACGTTTCTCAC
>JAFAUY010000364.1 GCA_019243005.1 Verrucomicrobiota bacterium
TCTTTTTTGGGATATTTCGGCCAACTTACCTTGACTGAAACCAGCCTCCGGTTCAGGTCGCGCTGGCGCTTTAACCTCGGAACGCAACTCGCCGTCCGGCTCTGCATCGAGAGCCGCACAGCCAATGAACCGCGCGTCTGTGAGGAAGTGACCGGGATCGTCGTCAGCTGTGATCCGCTGCTGGATGAGCCAACCTGGTACGAGATGGTGGTGCTCTTCCTGGACCTGTCTTCGGCCATCCGGCGTGAATTCGGCCGGCTGGCGGTTCGGCCCGAACTTATGGGCAACCTAAGTTAACGAATCAGGCCGGCACCGGGCCGGATTCGGGATTCGAGCCCGCTTCCGCTTCACTTCCTGGCTGCAGCTGAGATCCGGCGGCCGCTTTTGCTTTGGTCACGAGCTTCAAAACCGCCTTGTTGGCACGGCTCTTCCGCCGGCTCGCCAGGTTGCGGTGAACCACCCCCCGTTTGGCCGCTTTGTCGAGCTTGGAACTCAGCATCTGCAAAGCCGCTTGCGCCTGCGCCTGGTCACCCGCTGCAAGGGCCGCCGCCAACTTTCTTTGCTGGGTGCGGATGCCGGTCATAACGATTTGGTTCCTCAGGGTACGGCGCGCCGTTTGACGAGCACGTTTCGCTGCGGATTTGGTGTTGGCCATAAGCTTAAGTCGAAGGGAGCGGGAAGCTAGCCGGTTCTCGCGGGCTGTCAACTCCCCCGCCCGGCAATTCAGGTTCCCTGGGCGTTGCGAAGGTTATCCGCCTGCGGCCGGCTCGGAACGCTCGGGACGCTGGAGCCGCTGGGACCGCTGGAGCGGTTAAGCAGCGCGTTGAACACGCGCTGCGGAAAGCTGCGTCCCTGCTCTTCCTGTTCCAGGTCATTGATTGCACTTCGCTTGGCTTCCTCCCAGATTGCCGGGAACCCGGGTGAACTCGACACCATCCAACGCTCTGCGCGAGCAAAGATCTCCAACTCGCGCTGCAGCCGGCGGTCGGGCACCTGGTTGAGGTTGGCTACCTTTATCCGGAGGTTCTCATTCTGCTGCTTCAACTCCTGCAGGTCGAGCCGGAGCCGGTTCGTAGCCTCGGATTCTAATTCGAGTTTATCCGACAGGTGTCGCTTCAAGCGCCGGATTTCACGTTTTGCATCGGCAAAGCGTAAGGCGAGGAAGGCAACGCCGATCAACCCCAGGAGAAATCCCCCGACAAAAGCCCAAAACATGGGTTGGTGCAGAAAGTCCATACAGAACTGTCATCCTACGAGAATCGAGCCACGGATCAAGTAACGTTCGCGCCCGGGTACCGGTGAAGTGCCAGGGGGGAGATTTGAACTCCCGACCAAGGGCTTATGAGTCCCCTGCTCTACCACTGAGCTACCCTGGCGCCGTGGAACCGGAAGGTTAGAACCATTCCGTCAGGTTGCAAGTGGAAACCTGCGGTCGTTGGCTGATCGCCCGCGAACGGCCCGCCCTCCGCGCCTTTTGCCGCGGTTCGGTCCATGCTAAAGGAGCATGCCGACGGATGAACATTGCCCTCCTTCATTATACCTGTCCCCCGGTGATCGGCGGCGTTGAAACGGTGCTGGGCCAGCAAGCGCGTCTGCTGGCCGCCAATGGGCATCGGGTCGTGGTCCTGTGCGGTAAAGGCCGGGCTTTTACGGATGGCGTGCCGGTAAAGGTCATCCCGGAACTCAGCAGCGACGACGGTTGGCTGCCTGCAGTTGCGCCTTCACCGGGAACGGCGGCCGGGCAAACCGCCGAAGAAATCATTAGGGGCCGCGTGCCGGCGGTCGAGGTGGTCCTCTGCAAGCACCTCCGGAGGGTCAGCGTTGCGATCGCCCATAACCTTCTCACCATGCCGTTCAATCTGGCGGCCACCCATGCCCTCATCCGGCTGGCCGCATCCGGCCTACCCATGGTCGCCTGGACCCATGACCTCGCCGCCGTTAACCCTGACTACCAGGTGCCCCGAAGCCCGGCCTTCGATGTCCTGCGCAGATTCCAAGCGCCCGTGCACTACGTCGCGGTTTCCGAAACGCGCGCCCGGGAATTCCTCGCGATGACCGGCGTGCCCGTGGAGGCCGTCATCCCCAACGGGCTCGACCTCGCATCGACCCTCGGCCTCACGAACGAGGTTCATGCCTTGCTTGGGCCGCTGAAGACGGAGGCCGCGCTGCTCTTCTACCCGACCCGGATTCTGCGCCGTAAGAACATCGAACTCGCCATCGACGTGCTGGCAGCCTGCCGCGATCTCGGGTTCCCGGCCAGACTGATCGTCTCGGGGGCCGCCAACCCGCACGGTCCGGGCGACCGGGCTTACCTGAACGACCTTAAACGGCGAGCGAATGATCTGGGCGTCACCACCGACGTGGTATGGGTGAACGAGCATTTCTTCGTCGACACAAACCAGCTGAAAAGTTTGTACCTCATCGCCGACGGCATCATTTACCCGAGCCGGCAGGAGGGTTTCGGGCTGCCGCCCCTTGAAGCGGCCGCATTTCGATTGCCGATATTTTGCTCGGCCATAGAACCGTTGCGCACCCATCTTCCGTTCAATTCAGTGACGTTTGATCTGCACGATTCACCCCGAAAGATCGCCGAGAGAATCATTCACGCCTTGGAGAACGACCCAACATACCAGAGCCGGAAGCGTTTGATTCGTGGACACTCGGCCCAAAGGTTCTACCTTGAACAAATGGAACCTTTGTTGAGGAGATTAGCATGACCCCGACGATTGCCCCCCACGACCTGCACCGAATACTGCGCGCCGAGCACGACGATCCATTTGCCGTCCTCGGGCTGCACCAAGTTGGTAACCAACTCGTCGTACGAGCGTTCCGCCCCGAAGCCAAAACCCTCGCCGTGGTTGATCGCCATGATCAGTCGCGGCGGTTTGACGCCAATCGAATTGCGGAAGAGGGCTTCTTCGAAGCGAATATCGGGGAGGACGTGCCCCGCTTCGATTACTTGCTCGAAGTGACGAACTGGAACGGGGATACCGTACAGGTGGCCGACCCGTATTCGTTCGGGCCGATTCTGGGCGAACTGGACATGCACCTTTTCAAGGAGGGTAATCACTACAATATTTATGAGAAATTAGGGGCTCACCTCACCACAATCAACGGCCATCCCGGGGCCACTTTCGCCGTCTGGGCGCCCAACGCCCAGCGCATCAGCGTCGTGGGTGATTTTAATGGGTGGGACGGGCGCGTCTACCCGATGCGGCGACGGCCCGAAGCCGGCATTTGGGAAATCTTTATTCCTGGTATACGCGAGCAGGCCCACTATAAATTTGAGGTGCGCAGTTGTTTTGGTCACAACGTGCTGAAGAGTGATCCGTTCGCCTTTTACGGCCAGCACGGCCTGCAGACCGCCTCACTGGTCTTCGACCTGGGGCGTTACACCTGGAGCGACCAGGCGTGGATGGAAGCTCGCGATCGCAAACAATGGCAGCGGGAAGCCGTCAGCATCTATGAGGTCCATCTTGGTTCCTGGCAGCGTGTGCCCGCGGAGAATAACCGTTACCCCAGTTACCACGAACTCGCCGATCGCCTCATCCCCTACGTCAAGGACCTGGGGTATACCCACATCGAGCTCCTGCCCGTGGCGGAACACCCTTTTGACGGTTCCTGGGGATACCAGGTCACCGGGTATTACGCCCCGACCAGCCGGTTTGGAAACCCGGATGACTTCCGTAATTTCGTCGATCGCTGCCACCAGGCCAACATCGGCGTCATTCTCGACTGGGTTCCCGGCCATTTCCCGAAGGACATCCACGGTTTGGCCCAGTTCGACGGCACCCGCCTCTACGAACACGCCGACCCGCGCCAGGGCGAGCACATGGACTGGGGCACCCTCATCTTCAACTACGGGCGGAATGAAGTGCGCAATTTCCTAATCGGAAACGCGCTGTACTGGCTGGACGAGTACCACATCGACGGTTTGCGCGTCGATGCGGTGGCCTCGATGCTCTACCTCGACTACTCACGCAAACCGGGTGAATGGGTGCCGAACGTGTTCGGCGGCCGGGAAAACCTCGAGGCCATTCACTTC
This sequence comes from Verrucomicrobiota bacterium, assembly GCA_019243005.1. Classification (GTDB taxonomy): domain Bacteria; phylum Verrucomicrobiota; class Verrucomicrobiia; order Chthoniobacterales; family JAFAMB01; genus JAFBAP01. The sequence goes on from JAFAUY010000364.1 coordinate 4,046, forward strand.
ATGAAGCGGTTCAATGAAGTGTGCTACGAGCGTTATCCCGGGATCATGACCATCGCGGAGGAATCGACCGCGTGGCCCGGCGTTTCGCGTCCGACCTACCTGGGTGGCCTGGGCTTCGGCTTCAAATGGAACATGGGGTGGATGCACGACTTCCTCCTCTACATGAGCCGGGAGCCGGTCCACCGGAAGTATCACCACGGCGATGCCACCTTCTCGCTCATTTACGCGTTCCATGAACACTTCATCCTGGTGCTCAGCCATGACGAAGTGGTCCACGGCAAAGGGTCGCTGATCGCCAAAATGCCGGGCGACTGGTGGCAGAAGTTTGCCAACCTGCGCCTGTTTTACGCGTGGATGTATGCGCATCCCGGCAAAAAGCTGCTGTTCATGGGTCAGGAGTTTGGCCAGTGGCAGGAGTGGAATCATAACCAGAGCCTTGATTGGCATTTGTTGGATTTCCCGATGCACCGGGGTTTGGTCCGGCTGGTGCAGCACCTTAATTACCTCTACAAAACGGAGCCGGCCTTTTTTGAACTCGATGACACCTACGAGGGGTTCGAGTGGATCGATTTCCATGACTGGGAGAACTCCGTCGTGGCCTTTATGCGGAAGGCCAGGTACGGCGCGCCGATGGTCATTGCCGTCAACGCCACACCGGTACCGCGCCATCACTACCGTATCGGCGTACCCGGCGAAGGCTGGTACGAGGAAATCCTGAATACGGATGCGGAGACGTACGGCGGTAGCAACCTCGGGAATTACGGCGGCACGCACGCTGAACCGATTGCCTGGCAGGGCAAGAGCCACTCGATTGTGATCACCTTGCCGCCACTGGCGACCGTCGGTTTCAAAAAGCACGAGTACCGCCAGCCGGAACCGCCCCCTTCCCCTGAGCCGGAAAAAACGGCCGCGGAAGACGTCACCGTCCTGGCCAGAACCCCGTGACCTGAGTTCGGGCCGCCTTGAGTTCCGTCAAGGAACGCGGGCCTCCCGGACGGCGGAGATGATTTCGCCGTCGCGGGTTTGGGTGCGGATCGTGTCTTCGGGCCGCACCTGAGCAGCGCTGTGGATGACGTGTCCCCGGCTGTCCCGGGTGATCGAGTAACCGCGTTCAAGCGTCTGCTGCGGGCCGAGCAGGCGCAAGTGACGAACCGCCGCGAGGAGGCGCTCACGATGGCTGCCGAGCCGTGCAGCCGTCGCGGTAACCAGCCGGTTCTGCAGGTATTGATGTTCCCCGCGTCCAAGCTGAATCGCCTGGGCCGGGCGCAACGCCTGTACCAACGCATCGAGCTGATGCACCCGGATGCGCAGTTTCTCGAGCATTGCGGGCGGGAACGCTTGCAACCGGCCTTCGAGTTGATCGAGCCGTTGCTGGCGCTCCTGGAAAATGCGTAGCGGCTCGCGTAGAAACACCGACACGGTGTGCTGGCGCAAATGCAGCCGGCGCACCTCCAGCGCCTGCCGGATCGCGCGGTCCAGGCCGGCCCGCAAACGCTGCAGATGGTTGGCAAGGGCGCCGATCTCGGGCGCAACCATCTCGGCCGCGGCGCTTGGGGTCGGCGCGCGCACGTCGGCCACGAAATCTGCGATCGTGAAATCGATCTCGTGGCCGACGGCCGAAATCACGGGCACCGAGCAGGCATGAATCGCCCGCACCAGGACCTCTTCGTTAAACTCCCAAAGATCTTCGAAGCTGCCGCCGCCGCGACCCACGATCAACACCTGGATCGCCAGCTGCGACGCGCGTTCGCTCAGGTAGTTGATGGCCTCCGCGATCTCGAGCGCTGCACCTGCGCCCTGAACCCGGACCGGGCAGACCAGTACGCGCAACCAGGGGCTGCGCCGCTGCAGGATGTTCAGCATATCCTGAATGGCGGCGCCGGTAGGCGAAGTCACTACCGCCACCCGGGTCGGAAATTTCGGGAGCGGCCGCTTGCGGCCGGAGTCAAAGAGGCCTTCCAGCTGGAGCTTCTGCTTCAAGGCTTCAAATTTCGCCTGCAGGACGCCCAAACCCTTGGTCTGGACGAGCGTGACCACCAACTGGTATTGGCCGCGCGTCTCGTACACCGTAAGTTCGCCGTACGCCTGGACGTGCAAACCGTCCCCCAGCGCCGTAGGGCTGCCGGCCGCGCACGCACGCGCGAACATCACGCAGCTCAACTGCGCTCGATCGTCCTTAAGCGTGAAATAATGGTGGCCGGAAGATTGTTTGCGGTAATTCGAAATTTCTCCCTCCACCCAAACGAGGCCGAAGTTGCTCTCCAACAGGTCGCGCACCCGGCGCGTGATCTGGCTGACGGAATAGATTCGCACCATCGGTCAGGCAGCCTAATCCAATCCGGGACGAACAAGCAAACCCCATCACACAGCGGGCACGGCGGCAGAGGAAGGGTTCACACGGCGCCACCGTGTGAGCATATTCCGGTTGCAATTCCGGCCGCCAGCGCCTAACCTCCGGTTTTCCCGTAAAATGCGCGATTAGCTCAGCGGTTAGAGCACTTGCTTCACACGCAAGGGGTCCGGGATTCGATCTCCCGATCGCGCACCATCCTAATTAGCTGGAACTCAAGCGATTAGGGATAGACTAGGGCCAGCGAATGGGGCAGAGCTGATTAGCAAATCACCGAATAGTCACCCAATCCGAATTCCGCCCGAGGCAATATCTAAATGCGGCTCCAAATTTGCCGGATTTGTCCGAGATAGCCGAAAGTTGGTTTTCTGGCAAGCCAGGTTAAATGCAAGGTCATACGTCCTCTAGGCCCCTTAGGGGCCATGCAACGGACAGGTCGTTCAGTGGCCATCGAATTGATGCGAAGGGGAACTACCCGATGGCTTGCTTTGCAATCCCGGCTCGTCGAAAATGGCTGGTGTGCCGTCGCGTCTGAAGCTGGTGGTTGAGAAACACCCGGATGGTTATGTGGCCTACCCCTTAGGCCCGGGGCGCGGAGCCGTCCTTGGCCAAGGCGATAACTTACGAGGCGGCACTCGCCGACGTGCGCTCCGCCATCGCATTTCATATCGAAACCTTCGGACGAGAATCGCTGGCACCTCCTGAGGACGGACCGGTACTTGAGGCGTTCGTCGCCGAAGTCGCCATCCCGGATTAACTGCCCCTTTCAGCAAGGCATGGCCAAGTTTCCAGTCGATGCGCCTTTGGAGTGTTAAGCACGCTGGCAGCACTCGGATTTGACGTCGTAGGCCATGGCAATCACATTTCGCTTCGCCGCCTCGAAGCCGATGGGAGTCGCACACCGCTAACCTTTCCCCATCGTCGTACCATTACACCCATTCTCAGGACGGTTGAGCTGGTCTTTGCCCCGGAGGGGCAGCCGGAAAGTAGCCCGGCACTTCAGTGCCGGGTGGGCCATTTAAAAGATGATCCGTCCCATCGGGACG
>JAFAUY010000256.1 GCA_019243005.1 Verrucomicrobiota bacterium
GATCGCCCTGGACCTGAGGGCTTCTGAGCATAGCGCGCGGATGGTAGCGATGAAGAACGCGACCGACAACGCCAAGCAACTCGTCAAAGATCTCACGTTGGAGTACAACAAAGCACGGCAGGCCAGCATCACGACGGAACTTCTCGAGATCACCACGGCCCAACTTGCCCTTCAATAACAACGTTTTCTTTTATGAACCAAGGAACCATCGTCCAGGTGATCGGGCCCGTTGTGGACGCCGATTTTAGCAGCGCTCCGGAACTGCCCAAGATTTTTGATGCCCTGACCGTCGAGTACCCGCTGGATGGACACACCCACAAACTGGTCCTCGAAGTCCAGCAAAACATCGGTGAACACTGGGTCCGCGCGATCGCCATGTCGTCGACCGAAGGGTTGAAACGCGGCATGCCGATTTACGATACGGGTGCGCCCATTTCCGTACCGGTCGGTGAGGGGGTCCTGGGCCGGGTGTTGAACGTCATCGGCGAACCGGTGGACGAGCGCGGGCCGATAAGCTTTGAGCAGCGTTACCCGATCCATCGGACTGCGCCCTCGTTGCTCGACCAGGACACGAGCGCGAGCATCCTCGAGACTGGAATCAAGGTCATCGACCTGATCTGCCCCTTCACCAAAGGCGGCAAGGTCGGTGCCTTCGGAGGCGCCGGCGTCGGCAAAACGGTCGTGATCATGGAGTTGATCAACAACATCGCCAAAGGGCACGGCGGCTACTCGGTCTTTGCCGGGGTGGGTGAACGCACCCGCGAAGGTAACGACCTGTACCACGAAATGTCCGAGTCGGGCGTCATTAACCAGAAGGATTTGGCCCAATCCAAAGTTGCGCTGGTATACGGCCAGATGAATGAGCCCCCCGGCGCGCGGCTGCGGGTAGCGTTGACGGGATTGGCGGTGGCGGAATACTTCCGGGATGAAAGGGGCCAGGACGTGCTGCTCTTCATCGACAACATCTTTCGTTTTTCCCAGGCGGGCTCCGAGGTTTCAGCCTTGCTCGGCCGGACGCCCTCGGCGGTCGGTTACCAGCCCACGCTGGCATCGGAGATGGGCGAATTGCAGGAGCGGATCACCTCGACTAAAAAGGGCTCCATCACGTCGTTTCAGGCCGTGTACGTGCCGGCCGACGACCTCACCGACCCTGCGCCGGCCAATACGTTTGCACACCTGGACTCCACGATCGTGCTGGAACGATCAATCGCCGAACTGGGCATCTATCCTGCGGTCGACCCGCTGGCTTCCACCTCGAAGGCGCTTGCCCCGGAAATCGTGGGCGAAGAGCACTACCGGGTGGCCCGTGGGGTGCAACGCGTGTTGCAGCGTTACAAGGACCTTCAGGACATCATCGCCATCCTGGGTATGGATGAACTGAACCCGGATGACAAGCTGACGGTGTACCGTGCGCGCAAGATCCAACGGTTCCTGAGCCAGCCGTTCCACGTCGCCGAAGTGTTTACGGGCAAGCCCGGAAAATACGTCAGCGTTTCGGAGACCATGCGAGGCTTCCGGGAAATCCTGGAAGGTAAGTATGACGATGTGCCCGAGCAGAATTTCTACATGAAGGGTGGCATCGACGAAGTCCGCGCGGCCGAGGAGTAATCTTTATGGCCACCTTGCGACTCGAAGTGGTCACCCCGGAACAGCGCATTTACTCCGATGACGTGGACATGGTGGTGATCCCGGCGGCTGAAGGTGAGATGGGTGTGTTGGCGGGTCATGTGCCGACCGTGGCGGGGTTGCTGCCCGGGGCACTACGCATCACCAAAGCGGGACACACCTCCGAGCTTTTGGTCGGAAACGGCTTCGTCGAGGTTACGCATACGGCCGTGTCCGTACTGACGGACATGGCCATGGAGGAAGCGGCCATCGATGAACAGGCCGCCGAGGAGGCGGTCCGCCGCGCCGAAGCCGCATTGAAGGAGCGGTCCACGGACATCGATATCCGGGAAGACGAGGAAGCGCTGCTGCGGCGCTCGCTGGCGCAACTGCAGTTCAAGCGCCGCCGTCGAGGGCAGAGTCCCGCCGCATCCACCGCCCTTGGTGGCGGCGAGCATACCGGCGCTGGCGGAGTGTAACCGGTAGGCCGTCTTTGCCCCTCCGGCGCAAAGACCGCCACCCGCCACCGGTTCCAGGGTTCAGCCCGCAGGCCGGCAGCTTTCCCGGACCCAATCCAGGTAAGCCGGACTACCCTCCACGATCGGAGTGGCCACGATTTCCGGAACCTCATAAGGATGAGCGTCCAGGATGCACTGCCGGGCCGCCGTCAGATTCTCCTCGGTGGTTTTGAAAAGCACGAGAACTTCGTCTGCCGTCTTGATCGCTCCCTTCCACCGGTAAATCGAACGCACACCCGGCAACAGGTTACCGCACGCGACCAGCCGCCGCTCGACCGCAATGCGAACCGTCGCTTCAGCCGTCCCGTGGTCGGGGAAGGTGACGTAGAGCAAAAAGATGCGCTCCCCCATTCGATGGCCCGGTCCCAGTCACCGCAGAAAACGCTCGAGGTTTTCGTCCTCCCAGCGTCGTGCCCGGTGAAAACAATGGAATAACCGTTCCCGGCGGTAAAACTCTTCGGTGTGCACCTTGCGACGGCCTTTTTCGTCAATCTCCTCCGGCACGACCGCGTGCAGCATCTCGTGGTAAATCACGTATTCCAGAAACCAGGTCGGAACAAAAGGTGCATCCAGAAGGGGGTGGATGCGGATGATTTTATCCTCTTCCTGGATCGTTCCGAACACAAAATATTCTTTGGGAGGCAACTTCCGGCGACGACCCCAGGTAATGTTGTACGCCTTCAAAGCGTCATCAAAGTACTCGGAGTTTACCTTATCAAATAAAGCTTTCAGGTCGAAATACTCGCCTTCATGGGAAAACTCGAGACAACGCTGAAGGGGAAACTTTTTAGCCGAAATTTTTCTCTTTCGCTTTCCCATAAGAGAAGTGGTCTAAGTGTAAGACGCAAACGTCCCGCCGCAACCGTAAAACGGCGGGGTGAAGGAAAAGAGTTGACGGCCAGACTTGAGACATTCTGGCGCAACCCGGCGAAGGGCGAACCACGGCCAAGGCGCAACTTAGCCAAAGCGAAGCGGAGGGAGCGCCAGGGTGACGCTTGAGAATGTCCCGGTGGACCCTATGTGCCCGCGGGGGAGCCGTCTGCGGACGCCGCTGCCTCTTCGTCCTCCTGGCTGACCACCGGCGCGATATCCTGAAGGCGTTCGCCCTCGATCAGGTTAATCAGCTTGACCCCCATGGTATTACGGCCGGCCTCGCGGATTTCGCTGACCCTGATCCGGACCATCTGGCCGCCGGTGGTGATCAGCATGATTTCGTCATCGTCGTGCACCGTCAGGGCCCCGATCACATCACCCGTCCGGTCGCCGGTTTTCATCGTGATAATGCCTTTGCCGCCCCGGCTCTGCCGGCGGTACTCATCGAAGCCGGTCCGCTTGCCGATCCCATTGGCACCCGCCACCAGCAGGGTTGCCTCCTGGACGACTTTGGCAATGCCGACCACCTCATCCCCCTCCTCAGGCCGGATGCCCCAAACGCCGACGGCGTTGCGGCCCATGTCACGGACGTCTTCCTCGTGGAACCGGATGCTCATTCCGAGCTTGGTGATCAGCACGACCTCGTTGGAGCCGTCGGTCAGCAGCGCATCGATCAGTTCATCGGCTTCCTCAATCTGAATGGCGATGATACCGCCTTTTCGCACGTTGGCGAAATCAGCCAGGTTCGTCTTTTTCACGATGCCCTTGCGCGTTGCGAACATGATGTGCAGCCGGGGATCCCAAGTGGCTCTTTCGGTATCGCCGTTTTCACCTTTCGCCTCGATCCGCAGCGTGGCCGCAATTTTTTCGTCGGCACGCAACTCGAGCAGGTTAGCGATGGCCCGGCCTTTTGATGCCCGGCTCATTTCGGGGATCTCGTACACTTTTTCGACGTAACACCGTCCGCTCTGGGTGAAAAACATGAGCGAATCGTGCGTGCTGGCGGAAAACAGGTGTTCGACGAAGTCCCCTTGTTCCCCTTCCATCTGGGCATCCCGGGTGGCCATGCCGATAACTCCCCGGCCGCCGCGCCGTTGCGAACGGAACGCACTGACCGCGGTGCGTTTGATGTACGCGCAGTGGGTGATGGTGATGATGCAGCCCTCGTTGACGATAAGATCTTCGATCGCAATTTCGCCTTCGTCAGGGATGATCTGCGTCGAACGCTCAGAACCGTACTTGTGCTGAATCCTGCGCAGCTCTTCCTTGATGATGGTCATCACCCGGTCGGCGCGCTGTAAGATGTC
>JAFAUY010000461.1 GCA_019243005.1 Verrucomicrobiota bacterium
TTAGCGCTCAGCTTTACCCGCATTTTTCTTTGACCCGCGCAGGGTGGGAGCCTCTTTGCCCCGGCGGGGCAGCCGGATAGTAGCCAGCGACTTTTAGTCCTGAGCTTTACGCTCATTTTTTCGAGGGCGGCCCACAGAGGGTGGTCTTTGCCCCGGAGGGGCAGCCGGAGAGTAGGCAGGTACTTTAGTGCCTGTGAGGGGGGCTTTAACCTGGAACCGGCCTTTAAACACGGCTTGCGTCCCGTCGGGACGCTGGGAAGGAGCGGGCCCGCTTGAAGATGGCAACCCGCCCCGGGGCGGACGCGGCGGTGCGGCCGCCAAGCCCCCCCTCTCCGCGGACCACCCGCCCTCCCGGCTTTCCCACCGTCCCGACGGGACGGATTTTTCCTTAAATGCCCCACCACAGGCACTAAAGTACCTGCCTACTATCCGGCTGCCCCGCCGGGGCAAAGAGGCTCCCACCCTGCGCGGGCCAAAGAAAAATGCGGGTAAAGCTGAGCGCTAAAGCGCCCGGCTACTCTCGATCGTCCCTCCTGGACTCCCTCTGCGGGGCAAAACCAGCTCAACCATCCTGAGAATGGCTCTAGGATGCCGGCGGCGAGGTTTTGGCGAGGAAAAAGGAACTTTCGGTGTACGTTTTGCCGTCGCTCACCACCTTGAGCCCGCCGCCGGTCAAGGCCAGGTAACCTTGAATCCTGAAAAGGCCGAGGCCGATGCTGCCGTCCTTCTTGGTGGTGAAAAACGGCTCGAAGATGCGGTTAATCACGTCGCCGCTGATCCCTTTGCCGTTGTCGCGAAAACTGATCTTCAACCATTCGCCGTCCTCCTCGACGCGGCACGTGACGCTCTCGGCGTGCGCTTCGCGGGCATTTTGTACAACCTGTTCAAAACAGGCGCGGAGTTGCTGCGCGTCGCCGTAAGCGGTGGCTGCCGCCGGCAGGGCCGCAAGGCTCACGGGAAAGCCGGTACGATCAGGCAGTTCGGCCAACAGGGGCACCACGTCCACCGGCCCCAGCTCAAACCGCGGCGCCCTTGCAAGCACGACGGCCTCGTCGAGGTAACGCGAGAGCAGCTGCGTCGCCTCCAACATCTGTTGGACCGGTTCGCGCACCGCGCGACTCAGCTTCGGTTGCAGCAAGAGCAGGCCCGTGTGTCCGGACAAAACGGTGATGACGTTGTTCAGCTTGTGGATCAGGCCCGCTAAAAGCCGGGTGTATTGCTGCGGCGGAAAGTAAGCCGGCGCGGCGTCGCCCGGCGATTTCGCTTCCGGCAGACCCTTCAGAAAGGCGCTTCTGGAATCCACCGCATTTGGATTGTCAGACATACTTCCGGAAAGCTGCATGTTTTGCCTTAAACATTATAAATTTCAGACGGTCAAAACGTTTTCACACAAATTGCACCGCATATGCCCAGGCTATTCCTTTCATTCCGGTGCCGGTCGCCGCCTACTGCCATTGTCGTGCGCGGACGCAAGCTTCGAGCCGGCGCGCATCCCACCCTCGGTACCAACTTTCGAAACGGTAAAGAATGTCGGCCGCGAGCCTCGTCCGCCGTACCGGAGGGTAGCTGGCATGCCGATCAACGCAAGTGATTTGCGCACCCGGCAAATCGGGCGCGGCATGAACGTTTATTCCGAAGCCGAGCACCTGCCAGGCGGCGTCTGAAGCGCTTTCCAGGAGAAAACCCGCCAGTTTGGCAGGCCCGACGTACAGGTCGTTCGGCCACTTGATCAACGGAGGTACCGTCATGTAACCGTCCAGGGCTTCAGCCGTCGACAGGGCGGCCGCCTGCACCAGTTGCGGGTAATCATCCACCGGTAAAGCCGAACGCAACAGGACCGTAAACCACAGCCCCGTACCGGGCGGTGACAACCACCGGCGGCCGTGCTGGCCGCGTCCGGACGTCTGGGTTTCCGCAAAGATCGCCAGGCCTTCGGCCGCCCCCCCCTGGGCGGCTTGCCGCGCCCGGTCGTTGGTTGAACCGGTTTCGTGATACACGACGAGCGGCCGGCCCAGGCGCCGGGTCTGCAGATGCAGCTCAATGGCCTCCGGGTTCAGCCAGGGCGGTTCCCCGGCGCAACTCACGCGGCCGCCGGTAAAATCCAGGGGCCAGCCGTCCTGCCGCAACGACTTCAGCGCGGCTTGCACCTCCGTTTCTGACGCTCCTGTCCTGGTGGCCAGTTCGGCGTGCGTCCAGCCTTTCCCAAAAGGCGACGCCAGCAACCGTAACGTCTGCAGCCGCAGCGACCCGGTCACCCCACCAGTTCCAGCGATAAGTCAACCGCCCGGGCCGAATGCGTGAGTTGACCGACGGAGATGTAATCCACCCCGGTTTCCGCAATGGCCCGAACGCTATCCAGGTTGATCCCGCCGCTCGCCTCAAACTTCATCCCGGGACGCCTCAGGGCGACGCAGGCGCGCAACTGGTCCGGGGTCATGTTGTCCAATAAAATGACGTCAACCTCCGGCCACGTCACGAACCGGCGGACTTGTTCAACCGTGTCGGCCTCAAGCTCCACCAGCAATTTCGGATGTTGTTTCCTCAACTCCCGAAGCACGCCCGGCAGGTCAGGACGCGCCAGAAGGTGGTTGTCCTTCACCATCACTCCGTCATAGAGACCCATTCGATGGTTCCGGCCTCCGCCGGCTTTCACGGCCGCCTTTTCCAGTGCACGCAGCCCCGGGGTGGTCTTGCGGGTATCCAGGATCGTGGCGCCGGTGCCTTCCACGGCCCGCACGAACGTCCTGGTCAGGGTGGCGACGCCCGAAAGCCTCTGGAGAAAGTTGAGCGCAAGCCGTTCACCGGTAAGAATCGCCCTCGTCGGGCCCGCCAGCTCCAGAATGGTGTCACCGGCCACCGCCGCCGCCCCGTCGGCCCGGATCACGTCAACCCGCAGCTCCGTGCTGAGCCGACCGAAAACGGCCTGCGCCGCTTCCGTTCCTGCCACCACCACCGGTTCCTTGGCGAAAATACGGGCCCTGGAGCGCAGCTCGGCCGGGATGAAATACTGGCTGGTCAGGTCGCCCGGCCCTACATCTTCCGCCAGGGCCAGATCAATCAAGTCGGTCACTGGTTGCACGTCAAAACCTAATGCGGCGGGTGACGGGCGCAAGGGGAGGGAGGGGTGCGGCAGAAAATGCCACGAATGCCACAAGCGGAAAATGCCACAAATGAAGAGGGGGCAGGTGGCCGATATCAAGCCCGTACTTCTTCTTCCCGCCGTGGCGCCGTGTGCTTCTTCTCCGCTGTGCCCGCGGTGTGACGCTGCGACCGCGGTGCGCGCTAAAACATTTCAAAAGTAAGTAATTTATTTTCTTGCCTAATAAGTAACTTAAAATAATGATGTTTTCATATGGACGCATCTTCGTTACATGCCGCTCGTCGCCGGCTCGCCTGGGTTCGCCGCCAGCTCGGCGCGCTCTTGTTTTCATTCCTGCAGGCCACCGCGTACGCCGACGGCACCACCAGCGGGCTGGACCAGTTCATCACCCCCCTTAAATCGGGACTCAATCTGATCGTGGTATTCGGGTTTATCGCCGGTTGCGTGATGGTGATGGGAGGTTTCCTGAATGCCCGGCGCGACGAGAACTGGAAGATGACGGTAATCTACGGCATCGGCGTGGCCGGTGCCGTCGTTCTCATGAAAGCGCTCTTCACGATGTTCGGAGGCCAGGCGGCCACAACCGTGAACGGTTTCTGACCCGGGACCCTTGAGGGTGAATCGACGTGAATCGAGGTCAATCGCTATGGATGAGATGCTGGTCTATACGGATACCCGGCCGCGGGCCAAAGGTGCCGGACACGCCTTTGGTTTCGAAGGCAATCTCGGTGTTCCCGTGGTGGTTTCAGCGATGGTTTCGGTCCTCTTCCTCACGATGCTTTTCGGCGGAGGTTCGCGTCTACCGCTCGCCGCGCGGTTCGTGGCCGGCCTGGCGCCTTTAGTCTTAACTACCGGCTACATCGTGCTCCTGCGCAGCCGAAGACCGCCGCGTTACGACATCGATCTGCTTCGCTCACTCGTAAATGGGCCTGCGTTTCAACCGGCTCGCGTTCAGCCGGTTCATCCTTACCTCCACCCGCACCACCCGCACCGATGATTGACGCTTTCCTCCAGGCCTGTGGCGGTTTGGTTGACCGGCTCGCCCGACCGAGCTCGCGGGTGACTCGTCAAGACATGCCGAACGGCTTTTTTCTCAATGACCTGCTCTGGTTCGGCGACGGCGCTTCGCGCAAGACGGCCATCGCGCGCGGCTTTTCGGTTGAGCCGGGTGAAATCAATGCGTTCAGCGTGCGGCAGCTCAATGATCTGCATGAACGTCTGCGTATCCTCCTTGGTATCCTGGGTAACGAGTACACGCTCCAGGTGCAGTGGAGCATCGACAGCGATTACCGGCAGGAGCTGGAAGATTATCACCGTGAAACGCTGGAACTGCGACGGCGCGACCCGGTCTACGGCCAGTTTGGAGTCCTGGTACGGGCGGAACGTTACGAGCGCTACAAAGCGGCGATGGAAGAAGGCAGGCTCCGGCGCGAACGGCTAACCCTCTTTTTCTGCCGCGTGCTCGACACCCAGGTGCCCGTGACGGGGACGCGCGCGGTGGTCCCGTACTTCGACACGCTTTCCCGAAAAGAAAGCCTGGCCCTGCAGGAACTCGGGCTGGGCACCGTAAGCCGGCTGTTCCCCGACTGCCTGGTCCGGCCCATGGGGGATCATGAACATTTTCTTTATTACCACCGTTATCTAAACGCGAACGTATCCCTGTCTGACACCGACCCGCGGGAACTGTTCGACCCGGCGTTTTCCATCCAGCAGAACTGCCTGCATGGCGAAGGCATGACCCACACGGCGGTACCCGCGTCTTCTTTCTGCCTGGGGGGACTTCACCACGCGATCTTTGCCGTGCGCCAGTGGCCGCGCCGGACCTTCCCCGGCATCGTTTCGACGCTCACCAGCATGGGCTTTCAGGAATACGCGATCACCTTGAACATCTATCCGAAATCGCTGGAGAAGGTGATCGATGCGGAGGAAAAGAGCATCCAGCGGTTGCAGATTGATGCCGTTTCGGAGCGGAAGCAATCCCTGGTCGCGGACCTCGTGGCCAAGCAGGACAAAGTCACCGAATTGCAGCAGGGGAAAGTTATCCCGCTCGGCTGCCTGTACGTGGTGCGTATCTGGCATCGCAACCCCGATGTACTGGCTTCCCGCTGCGCGACGTTGCGTAACGCTTTCACCGCCATGGGTGGGGCGATCGTTCACCACGCGTCCATCCCCGAGAACGCGCGCCAGCTCTTTTACCAGACCTGGCCGGGGTGGACGTTCGGCGCGTACCGTGCCTTCGACCTGCCGGCGGAAGATATTTACCTCGCCGACCTTATCCCCTGGTCGGCCACCTTTACGGGCCACCTCGCCGGCGCCGAAGCCATCTACAATGGGGCGCGGGGTAACCTGGTCGGGATTCGGACCCGGCTGAACGGTACCCCGCAGCATGGGGTCCTGTTCGGGATGACGGGTGCCGGCAAGTCGGTGATCATCAGCGACCTGCTGGCCCAGATCGGGCACCGGTTCGGATTCCGCTTGATCGTGGAGGAAGGGTTGTCTCACGGCGTGCTCACCCAGACGCAAGGCTGCGAGCCGATCATTGTTAACCCGAACGGCGGCCTCACCATCAACTACCTTGATACGGGCGGCATTCCGTTGTCACCGCTCCACCTGACGTTCGCCGGAGGACTCTGCATGTTGTTTGCCGGCCATGAGGGGCTGGATGGCGAACGTAAGGCGCTCCGGAATGCGTTACTCACCGAAAACCTGCAACAGCTTTATACCGATGTGTTCAACGACTGGACCGTGGAGAACGAAGCCGCGGCCGAGGAGTTACGTTGGCGCGCGTGCGCGATCGATAAGTTTCTGCGGACGTGTCTGAAAGCGGGGCAGTTTAATTTTGTCGACGCCTTTGCGGCGTTTCGCGATTGGGAAGCGCAAAAGCCGGACGAGGCGCACGCATTCATCCGGGACCTTGGAGAACAAGCCGTCGTGGACTTTGCCAAAGCGCCCGCCACGGCGCGGCGGGTACGCGACCTGGCTTTCGCCTACCTGCGCGCTGACCAATACCCGACTCACAGCGCCCTGGTGGAGCAGATTCTTTATAGTCCGCGCGCCGGCCTCCAGGAACGTGAGGAATGCGATCGCGTCGGGAAATTGTTGCGCGCGTGGGGCCGCGATGGCGAACGCGGCAACCTTTTTGATGGGCCGACCACCGTCCGCATCGACGGCCGGGTGGCGCACTTTGAGCTGGGCCAAATCCCGGAGCACGCGGTCGAGATGCGCGCCGCCGCCAATTTCCTGGTCGCCAACTATGGACGTCAGAAAATCATCACCATGCCGCGCGCGGTTCCGAAAATCGCCATCTTTGAGGAAGCCGCGCGGACGCTGGATGCCCCGGGGGGCGTCAGGATGATCCAGGAGTATTACCGCCAGATGCGCAAATTCGGCTGCAACATTCTGGCGGTGGTTCAGCAGTACGACGTCATCAAACACTCGCCGGTTCGCGGCGCCATGATCGGCAACTCCAAG
>JAFAUY010000239.1 GCA_019243005.1 Verrucomicrobiota bacterium
CCGGCACCTCCGCCAAGATCGACCAAGCACATCGGGCTGCGGAGTTAGAACATGCCAACGCTTCAGCGGCCGCGCAACGCCTGCTCGCTGAACCCCGTCACCAGCGCGGTGACGCCGAGTCGTGGATAACTTTGGTCGTTTACCTCAGAGGACTCACCAACTCGACAACTACCCTCGCCGAACACGCGTGCGAAATCAGCGGCGGAAAAGCGCTCCCGGGCTTGAGCGAAGTCACCGCAGCCATTGCCGGCGCCCTGGAAGATCTGGCGCAGGCCATCGAGAATAGACAAAGGTCCTCGACTTCGTTCCAACTCGACAAGGAATTCGCACGTTTACGGGCCGAGGTCGACCGTCTTCATCTTGCCCGGTTACAAGAACGCGCCACGGACGCGGACGCGTTTACGCCGACCGTGAGCGCCGTGCGCGAAAATACGTTCCTGTCGATTGAACTGGATCAGGTCATCACCAAGGTAAATGTGCTCCGGGACGCGACGGAACGGGTAACGCGTAACGGGTAGCGGGTAGGATTGTTTGCCCCGGAGGGGCAAAGCATCTTACCCGTTACGCGTTACCCGTTACACAATCACCAGGTCAACGCCGGGCAACTCGCGCATCAGTTCATCGTGCAGCGCCGTTCTGAAAGACCAGCGGCGCCGGCCCGACCGGCCCAGAACGATATGCGTAATCCCGTATTCCCTGGCGAAAGAAATCAGTGCCGCCGCCACGTTCTCGTGTTTGAGCAGGATCACCAGACCGCCCATGGTTTGCGCCATCTCCAGGGTGTCGGAAACCCGGCGCTGAAGTTCGGCGTCGATGTTGGTGGCCGATTCCTTCGGCGTCCGGACATAAACCGCGTACCATTGGGCGTTGAGCTGCGTGGCCAATCGAGCCGTCTTCCGCAACAACCGGCCAGGATCCGGGCCCCGGCTGCTGACCGCGACCATCACCTGGCCAAGCGCGCTGACGTCATGTTCCTGTTCGGAGGCAAGCCGCTGCTTTCGGTCCAGCAGGTTGGCCGTCTCGCTCAAGGTCATTTCGCGTAACCGGGTCAGGTTGCGCGTGGTGAAAAAGTTCGCGAGCGCCGCCTGGACACGCTCCGGCGGGTAGATCTTGCCGGCTTGCAGCCGTTCCTGCAGGTCTTCGGCCGGCAAGTCGATGTTCACGATCTGATCGGCCTTCGCGATGATTTCGTCCGGCACCCGCTCCTTTACGCGCACGCCGGTAGCTTCTTCGACGATATTGTAGAGCGATTCGAAATGCTGCACGTTGACCGTGGTGATCACGTTGATCCCGGCCCGGAGCAGGTCCTCGACATCTTCGTACCGTTTCCGGTTGCGGCTTTGCGGCGCGTTGGTGTGAGCCAGTTCGTCGACCAAGGCAATGGTCGGTTTTCGTGCCAGCACCGCGTCAACATCCATTTCGCGCAGGTCGAGCCCGTGATACTGGGCAACCAGCGGCGGCACGATCTCTAGGTCGCCGATTTGTGCGATGGTGTCGGGTCGAGCGTGCGGTTCCACGTAGCCGATGACCACGTCAATCCCTTGCCGCTTCAGGCGATTGCCTTCCACCAGCATCTGGTACGTCTTACCGACGCCCGCACAGGCGCCCAGGTAGATCTTCAGCTTGCCTTGCTGCTGCCGGCGAATGATCGACAGGAAATCATCCGCGGTGGGCCGGTTTTGAACGTTGTCAGCCGTGGCCATGGGGGTAACGCTTAACGGGTAGCGAGTAACGGGTGGAGTTCGGGGTTCGGGGTTGCTCCCATCGCGGTGCCTGCCGAATGGCTCAACTCCCGGACGCTTTTAAATCTGTGTAATCTACGTAATCTGTGGATGGATTCCTTTTCCGCGTGGTCTGCGGATGTTCCGTCATGCCGTCCAAAGCGAGATTGAGTCGCAGGACATTTACGCCGGGCTGTCCGCCGAGGAAACCAAACAGGGGCCGGTCAGTGGCCCGCTGGATCGCGGCGTTCACCGCGTCTGGCGAGAGGTGTCGCTCCCGGGCCACGCGGGCCGCCTGTAACCGGGCATTCTCAGGGCTGATGTGCGGGTCGAGGCCGCTCGCCGAGGCGGTGACCGCGTCAGCCGGAACCGGGACGTTGTCCGCGAGGCCGTTCTCCCGGCGGTAGTCCGCCACGTTCTGCTTAACGGTGTCGATCAGCTTCTGCGAAGTAGGCCCAAGGTTGGATGCCCCCGAGTTGGTGGCGTCGTAGCCGGTGCCGGCGTCCGAAGGCCGGGGATGGAAATATTTCGCCCCGCTGAAGCCTTGCGCGATTAGATCGGAACCGACGATCGTGAGGTCATTACCCTCCACCAGGCTCCCGTTAGCAAGGCGCGGAAACAGGATCTGGCTTAATCCCCAGATCACAACCGGATAAACGCCGCTGCAGAGCAGCGCAAAAATCACGGTTGCCACGATCGAGATGCGGAGCTCACGAAAGAAAGTGCTCATATTGAAAACGTTTCTTATTCAGGTTAGGCGAGGTGCAGGGCGGTGATGATCACGTCGATCAGTTTGATGCCCACAAACGGCAGCAGGATCCCGCCCAAACCGTAAATGAGCAGGTTGCGAGTCAGAATACTTGCCGCGCCCAAGGGCCGGAACTTCACCCCACGCAGGGCCAGCGGGATCAGCGCGATGATGATGACGGCGTTGAAGATCACGGCGCTCAGGATGGCGCTGTCGGGCGAATGCAGCCGCATGACGTTGAGCGGCGAGATCTGCGGGAAGGTGCCTACCACCATGGCCGGAATGATCGCGAAATATTTGGCCACATCGTTGGCGATGGAAAAGGTCGTCAGCGCGCCGCGCGTAATGAGCAGCTGTTTGCCGATTTCCACGACTTCAATGAGCTTGGTCGGGTTGGAGTCGAGATCAACCATGTTGCCGGCTTCTTTCGCGGCCTGGGTACCGGTGTTCATCGCCACGCCCACGTCGGCCTGCGCCAGCGCGGGCGCGTCATTGGTGCCGTCGCCGGTCATCGCCACCAAGTGCCCGTTGAGTTGTTCTTTGCGGATCAGCGCCAGCTTGTCTTCCGGCTTGGCCTCGGCCAGAAAATCGTCTACGCCGGCCTCGCGCGCGATCGCGGCCGCAGTCAGCCGGTTATCGCCCGTGATCATGATGGTGCGGATGCCCATGGCCCGAAACCGTTCGAAGCGATCCGCCAGGCCGCCCTTCACGACGTCTTTAAGCAGAATGGTGCCAAGCACTTCGGCGTTGGCCGCCACGACCAGGGGCGTGCCGCCCGCACTGGAGATCTGGGCCACCGCTTCTTCCACGGCTCCGGGCAGGGTTCCGCCCGTGAATTTACGGATCGCGTCGGCCGATCCTTTCCGGTAGGATAACCCGTTCAGGTCGACGCCGCTCATGCGCGTTTGGGCCGTGAACGGCACGAAGTGGGCCTCACCCATCTCGTGGAGTTCGCGGCCGCGAATGCCGAACTGTTTGGCCAGGATCACGATGCTGCGACCCTCCGGCGTTTCGTCCGCCAGGGAAGCGAGTTGCGCCGCTTCGGCCAGTTGCTGCCTCTCCACACCCGGCGCCGGGCGAAATTCGGTTGCCTGGCGGTTGCCCAGGGTGATGGTGCCGGTCTTGTCGAGCAGCAGGACGTCCACATCCCCCGCCGCCTCCACGGAGCGCCCGCTCATGGCCAGCACGTTTTTCTGCACGAGCCGGTCGATGCCCGCGATGCCGATCGCGCTCAAGAGCCCGCCGATGGTGGTCGGGATCAGGCAGACCAGCAGGGCGACCAGCACGGGGATGGAAAAGTCAACCCCCGAGTAAATCCCGTAAGCTTTCAGTGAGATCATCGCGATCAGGAAGATGATCGTGAGGCCGGAGAGCAGGATCGTGAGGGCAATCTCGTTGGGCGTCTTCTGGCGTTGGGCACCTTCGACCAGGCCGATCATGCGGTCGAGAAAGGTTTCACCGGGGTTCGACGTGATCCGGATGGTAAGCTGATCGGAAAGCACCTTGGTGCCGCCGGTTACGGCGCTGCGGTCGCCGCCGGATTCGCGGATCACCGGCGCGGACTCGCCCGTGATGGCCGACTCGTCGACGGTGGCCGCCCCCTCGATGACCTCACCGTCACCGGGAATAATCTCGCCGGCATTCACGATCACCACGTCACCTTTGCGCAGTTGTTCCGCGCCGACCTTCTCGAGGCCGCCGTCCACCACACGGTTGGCGTAGGTTTGGGTCCGCGTGGCCCGCAGCGCCTTGGCCTGCGCCTTGCCCCGGCCCTCGGCCATGGCCTCGGCAAAGTTGGCAAACAGGACGGTGAACCAGAGCCAAAGCGCGATCTGGAGAAAAAAACCGAACTCATGCCCGTGCCCGAGGAACAGCAGCACCGTGGTGATGGCCGCACCGACCTCGGTCACGAACATCACCGGATTACGGGCCAGGGTCGTCGGGTTCAGCTTTTTGAACGACTCACCAATCGCCGGGATGATGATGGCCGGGTCGAAGATGGAATGGGTTTTGGCTGCCATAGGAACGATCCAATAAATCGGATGAAGCGACAATCGGATGAAGTGAGGAGCGAGGGTAAGGGACGCGGTCAAAAGAGCTTGCCGCTGTGCATGAGGAAGTGCTCGAGAATCGGGGCCAGCGACAGTGCCGGGAAAAACGTCAGGGCCCCGACCAGGACGATCGTGCCGATCACCAGCACCACGAACAATGGCCCGGTGACCGGGAAGGTGCCCGGGCCGGCCGGGATGAGCTTTTTGCGGCCGAGCGAACCGGCGAGGGCCAGCGCCGGGATGATCATGCCGAAACGGCCGATCAGGGTGGCCAACCCGAGCGTAATGTCGTAGTGCGGGTCGCCGTTGGCTGGCGCGGCCGTCAGGCCCGCGAAAGCGCTGCCGTTATTGCCCGTACACGAACTGTAAGCGTAAAGGATCTCGCTGAGGCCGTGCGGCCCGTTATTGTTCAGGCCGGCCTGCCCCCAGGGCGTTACGCAGGCGTAGGCCGAGAAACCCAGCATCGAGAACGCCATCAGGAGGATGGCAAAGGTTGCCATCTTGACGTCGTACGCCTCGATCTTCTTGCCAAGGTACTCGGGGGTCCGGCCCACCATCAGCCCGGCGATAAACACCGCCAGCACGATGAACACGAGCATGTCATAGAGCCCCGCGCCCACGCCGCCGAAGATCAGTTCGCCGAGTTGGATATTGACCATCGGCACCAGGCCGCCGAGCGGCGTAAAGGAGTCGTGCATCGCGTTCACCGCCCCGCAGGAAGCGTCCGTGGTGATGGTCGCGAACAGGGCTGAATCGAAGATGCCGAACCGCACCTCCTTGCCCTCCATGTTGCCGCCGGCCGGATCGATGCCGAGGCCGTTAAGCAGTGGGTTGCCGGCCGCCTCCGCCCACCAGCAGACGAGCACGCCGGCCAGGAACATGATGGTCATGGCCGCCCACACCGTCCAGCCGTGCCGCTGGTTCCTCGTGGCCCGGCCCAGGTAGTAAGTCAGCGCGCTGGGGATCGCGAAAATCGAGAGCATCTGCACGAAATTGGAGAGCGGGGTGGGATTTTCGAAGGGGTGCGCCGCATTGGCGTTGGTGTAACCGCCGCCGTTGGTGCCGAGCATTTTGATGGCTATTTGGGAGGCCATCGGCCCTTCCACGATCGTTTGCGAGTCTACCGTCTGCTCTTCCATCACCGGGTTACCCTGCGCATCCTTTACCGGATTGCCGGCGTCGTCCTTCTTTTGAACCTGGACCTTTTGCGGCTCGATCACCTTGGCCGTGTCGTAGGGCTTGAAGTTCTGGACCATGCCCTGCGAAACCAGAAACAGGGCGTACACGACGCAGATCGGGATCAGCAGGTAGTAATGGATGCGCACCAGGTCGACCCAGAAATTGCCCACGGTCGCGACGGTATGGCGGGCGATGCCGCGTACGATCGCCGCGGCCACCGCGATCCCGACCGCCGCGGAAAGAAAGTTGTGCAGCGCCAGCGCCAGCATCTGGGAGAGATAACTCATGGTCGATTCGCCCGCGTAGCTCTGCCAATTGGTGTTGGTCGTGAAACTGGCCGCCGTGTTGAAAGCCAGGTGATCGGCGACCGCGGGCAGTTTTTGCGGGTTGAGCGGCAGCGCGGCCTGTAACCGCAGCAGCGCATAAGTAAACAGCATCGTCACGGCGCTGAACATCAGGATCGAGAAAGCGTAACTGAGCCAGCCCTGTTCTTTCTCGGGCCGGATGCCAAAGATGCGGTAAGTCAACCGCTCCAATGGCCGGACCGCCGGGTCGAGGAAGGTTTTGCCGTTCGGGTCCAGGACCGCCGTCACCCACAGGCCCAACGGCTTGGTGACGGCCCAAAGGACCACGGTATAAATGATCAACTCCAACCAGCCTTGTGCATTATTCATATTTCACATGCCGCCCCCGTACGGGTGCGGTCAGAACTTTTCCGGCCGGATGATCGTGGCCAGGAGGTAGATGATAAGCAGGAGGGAAATGAGTCCGACGATGAGATTTTCCATATAGGGTGCGTGGGCTGGCTAGACTTTGGCGCAGCCCCAGGTAAACAGGGCCAGCAACACAAAGGAGAGAATGGTTAGAAGGGTGTAGATCAGGTCAGGCATAAGCGGTTGTTAGTCGCCGAGGTTGAGGGGCTCGTCAGTCACGCCGAAATGGTCGAGCTCGAACAGGCGCCGCATATTCTGCTGGGCGGCTTCGTGGTCGTGCTGTGCCCGGATCGCCTGGCCGTAGTATTTGCGGGCGTTACGGTAATCACCCCTTAACTCCGCCAATACCCCCAGCAGATTCAGCGCGTCCGGCGAATGCGTTTTGAATTCCAAGGCGCGCTGCAGGTGTTTTTCGGCCAACGCGAAGTGGCGCAGGTTGATGTGGCGCTTGGCGGCCTGGAGATGGGTTTCAAAGTCGTCCTGCTCCGGGCGTTCCCGGCGCTCCACCTGGTGTCGCCCGACCACTTCGGCAACCAACCTGCGCAGGTCGACCGGCCGCAGCGGCTTCTCCAAAAAGTCGATTGCGCCGAGCTTCATGGCATGCACCGCGTCGGGCACGCTGCCGAAAGCGGTGATGATGATAACCGGGGTGAAGATGCCGCCCGCCCGCATCTGCTCCAGGAGTTCGAGGCCGCCCACCCCGGGCATGCGCAGGTCAAGAAGGGCCAGGTCAAACTGCTCCGCAGAGAGTTTTTTCATGGCCGCCGCCCCGCTGGGGGCTTCCGTCACCTGATAGCCCTCCACTTCAAGCGCCAACCGGAAGTTGAGCCGGGCATTCGGCTCGTCATCAATGATCAGGATGCGTTTCATAGGAGGCAGCTGCCTGGGGCAGCTCAAAGGCAAATTCCGTGCCCTGGCCCGGCGCACTGCGTACGCCGATCGAGCCGCCGTGTGCCGTGACGATTTCTTTAGCGATCGCCAGGCCCAAACCCACCCCGTTCTGGTCGTCACCGGGCACCCGGAAAAAGCGCTCGAAGATGCGCGACTGGTACTCGTTCGGGATACCCGCTCCCTGATCGATCACCGCAAAACGCACCCGGTGATCAACCGGTTCGGCTTTCAAGGTGATAACGTCCCCAGGGCGGGAGTGCTTGACGGCATTGGAGATGAGGTTGCTGAACACGTGCCGGATCTGGCGCGCGTCGACCGCCAGCGCCGGGATGTCGGGCGCCACCTGGGCCACTAACCGCTGCCCGCGCGCACTCACCAGGGGCTCCGATTCTTCAACCACCGTGTCGACCAGGGTTTGGGCCTCGATGCGCTCGAAGTAAGAGCGCGCCTGACCCGATTCGAGCCGGGTGAGGTCCAACAGGTCATTGATCATGCGCAACAAGCGCTCGGCATCCTCGCGGGCCGCCAACGCCAGTTCGAGCTGTTTGGAGTTTAACGGTCCGATGCGTTCCTCCAACAACAGGTGCAACCCCATGCGCACGCTCGTCAGCGGGGTTTTGAGTTCATGGCTGACGGTTGAGACAAGGTTAGTCTTGACTTGGTCGAGCAGACGGAAGCGGGTGACGTCTTGGAACAGCAGCGCGGCACCGAAGATGTGGCCGACTTCATCACGCATCCCGATGACGCGCGGTAAAAAGAAAGTTTCCTGGTCGTCGACGCGCAGCGCGATGGCTTTCTCAAAACTCTTGGGCAGGTAATCCGGACCGCCCTTCAACACCGCGTCTAACTCGGCCCCCAACTCCTCGGGCAGCGCGGGTTTGGCACCGACCTTGGCCGCGAACCGGTTTGCTGCGGGATTCAGAAAAGTGATGGTGCCGTCGGTCGACAGCGTCAGGATCGGGTCCGGGAAGGCCGAGAAAGCGATCTCGGTCATCTGGCGCGCCTTGACGATCTCGTCGGTGGTTACCTGACGGTAGGCGCGCAATTTGCCGGTCAGCCGGTTGAATGCCGTCGCCAGTTCACCGAGTTCGTCGTTGGACTGCACCGGCACCACCTGGTCGAGGTTGCCTTCGCCGAGTTCACGGGTGACCGCCGTCAAATTACGGATCGGACGCAGGATGATGGCCTGGAGTCGCCAGGCCAACAGCAGGGAAATGATGATCCCGGCACTCACCGTCAGGAACATGTAGCGCGTCGAGGCGTTGCTCTTGCTGCGCGCTTCCCTTGACGCGTACACCATGTTGTCCTGGTTGATGCGGATGATCTCCTGGACGGTAGTGCGGATCTGGTTCGTTAAAGGCAGCAAGGAGCCGAAGTAAAGGCGGTTGCGCTCAGCCTCGTCCCGCGTAGAAAAAAAAAGCTGCACTTCGGTGAGGTAACGCCGGTAGACATCACGCACCCGCTCCGCGAGTTCGCGTTCGCCGGGCAGCGTGATGTTGTCCATCTCGCGCTTGAGCCCATCCTCAAAGACGGACTTGCCCTCTGCGAACACCTCATCACGGCGCGCGTTCTCGCCTACCAGGGTGAAAACCACCGCGGAATCCATCCGGGCCAGGCCTTCCTTCATGTTGTCCCCGGCCAGCACGCTCCGATAGTTCTCCTTGAGGATGACGTCGATTTTGCCGCCCAGTTCCCTGAACAGGGAGATGGCGTAGAAACCCATCAGGGCGAACAGGCACAAGATCGGCAGGATCCCGATCAGAAATTGTCGCCGCATCGAAGTGCGCGTTGCCATCGCGGTCGAACCGGATGCACATCCCGTGCCATAGGTTCACACCGTCTCGTAAGCACCTCGCCCAGACCTCCTTACGTGATACGGAAGCAAAGTGCGGGGAACGGTGCCTCGCAATTTACGAGTTCTGGGGTCAAGAAACTCGCGTTTTACGAGTCAGATGCTTCTCCAATCTGTCTAACAACTCCGCCTGGTTCTGATTGATCTTCCGGCGTGCATCAGGCAAAGAGAAAAATTCTCCCTTATCAATTTCCGGAAACGTTTTCATCCGCCCGGATTTCGGCGGCCATTCAAAAGCGAAAGTATTGCTCTTCACCTGCGACGGATCGCAATTCCCCTCAAAGGCCCACGCGTAAACCCGCTTGCCCGATTTTTGCCGGATGTCACCCAGGCAGGTATAAGGTCCGGACGGCACGAGCGATGTCTCTTCCGCAAACTCGCGTTTGGCCGCCTCAAGCTGGTCCTCGCCTGGATCGATGAGTCCTTTCGGGATTGACCACGCCCCGAGATCCCTCTTTGTCCAAACCGGCCCGCCGGGATGGACCAAAAAAACGTCGAGACCGGCTTCAGTTTTCCGGTACATCAAAAGGCCCGCGCTCACCTGCTGCATGCGGGCCACCTTAGCACATAATGGGTGGCCGTCAGGCAAGCTTGCCTGCAAACTTGCGCTCTCGGGGCAAATACGTTATCTCCTGCCGTGCGGCCGGTTTTCAACTAACGAATACTAACAACGGCTCCGCCGTTCGAATTTAACTCAATCCACCCGGCTTTAACTTCCCCTCGCCCCTGGCGGCAGATTAAGCGGCTGAACCGACGCAATTCACAAGAATGTGTTTTTGATCCCGGGCTGGGCCGCGGCCGATCACCGCCCACTTGATTCTTGACGGGATCGAGCCTCCATGGGATCGGTCAGCCATGCCCCCCTTCAACAGGCTGGATTGGCCGATCGCGGCCGCGATGCTGCAGTTTCCCGCGGTCACACCCAAAGGCGAGTTAGTCCAGGATCAAGGACCGGACGAGTGGGCCGTCTCCTTACAGGAAGTGGTCGATGCAGGTTTCATCCATTTCGACCCGACCGATTCGTGGTTGCGAATCGCGGATCTCTCGGAAGCGCGCCTGGAAGAGTTTCTCCGGACGGTAAAGCAGGTCGGTCTATCCATTCCCGCCATCACCACGGCTCGACGGAGCGTGATTGATCCCGATCACGGGGACGAATACCTTGCCTACAGCCACCGCGTCCTGGACACGGCCGCGCGGATCGGGGCCGGCGTGGTTTCTTTCGGTTTTTTGCGGGCGTTAACGCCGGCCCAGCAGCAGGCACTCTGGTTTTGGACCGCTCCGGGCCCGAAGGACCCGGATGATCCCGCGGTGTGGAAACTGGCCGTCACCCGGATGCAGGAACTGGGCCGGCATGCGGATGAGGTGGGTGTAAACATCGCGCTGGAAATGTATGAGGACACCTACCTCGGTTCGGCAGACAGCGCCGCGGCGTTTGTCCGGGACGTGAATCATCCTCGGGTGGGCTTGAATCCCGACTGGGGAAATCTCGTGCGGTTGCTTCGCCCGGTGGAACGCTGGGAAGCCATGGCGGAGAAGACCTTGCCCTACGCCAAATACTGGCACATAAAGAATTACTTCCGGTCCGAGGATGCTGCGACGGGCAATGTCGTGACCGCGCCCGCCCCCCTCGAGTTCGGAGTCATCAATTATCGGAAAGCGGTGCGGATGGCGATCGACGCGGGTTACGACGCGCCCTTCTACGTCGAGCATTATGGCGGCGATGGCCTGAGCGTGAGTGCCACCAACCGGGAATACCTGAGGCGAATTCTGCCGCGTTGATGAGCCCGCATTTTTTGTCCCGCAGGGACTATCGACAGTAGCCCCGTACTTTAGTACTTATTTTTTGCCACATTTCTCGGGGGAGCGGGCTTCGTCCCGGCGGGGCGAAGTCCGCTCCCCTCCCCTAAAAGGTTTCGGGGGCCGGCCCCGGCGCGGCGATCACTCTCCGGCGCCGCTCGCCTACATTCTCGGGTCGCATCGCCAGCACTAACCCGGCGGCAATCAGGAGTGCGACCGTCAGCACGATCAGACCGAAAGCCGGATTTTTGGTGACCTGTGCAACCCAGCCGACCAGATAAGGCCCGGCAAAACCGCCCAGGTTGCCGATGGAATTGATCAGGGCGATCCCGCCCGCCGCCGCGGTGCCGGTCAGGATGGTGCTGGGCATCGTCCAAAACATTGGCTGGGCGCACATGAGACCGATCGCACTGAGGATGAGCCCGGCGAAGGAAACGTAAGGTGACCGCGACAGGGCACTCATCATGAAGCCGCCGGCCATCAGCAGGCACGGGATAGCAAAATGCCAGCGGCGTTCGCCTTGCGAATCAGAATGCCGGCACCAGAAGACTTGAACCAGGGCAGCGACGATGTACGGAATCGCGGTAAGAAAGCCAACCGCCAGGTCGGACACGCCGAACCGCTTGATGATTTGCGGCAGCCAGAACCCGAGGCCGTACACACCCATCACCACGAGAAAAAAAATGAGGGCTAAAACGAGCACGCGAGGGTGGCTGAACGCGTCCCGCAAGGTCATGTGGCCGCAGGCGCGTTCACTTAGCGCGTTATCAGCTCGCATGATTTCAGAAAGGATCCTGCGCTCGTCCGGCGAAAGCCAAGTGGCCTGCTCCGGTCGATCCGTCAGGTAATGCAGGGCGACAAACGCCAGCAAGATGGCGGGCAGCCCCTCAATGATAAATAGCCACTGCCAGCCGCGCAGGCCGGCAAGGCCATGGAGACTGAGCAGCGAACTGGAAATCGGCGCGCCGATGATGATCGACAGGGGGATAGCCAGATAGAACAGGGCCATCACCCGCGCCCGTTCGCGAGCCGGATACCAATAGGTGAGGTAAAAAACGATTCCCGGGAAAAAGCCCGCTTCCGCCAGGCCGAGCAGGAACCGGAGCACCAGGAACGATGCCGGTCCCCGCGCGAGGGCCATGGCTGAGGAAATCAGGCCCCACGTGATCATGATCCGGGCGATCCACATACGAGCACCGAACCTGGCCAGCGCCAAATTGCTCGGTATCTCGAACAGGAAATACCCGAGGAAGAAAATGCCCGCGCCCCACCCGTAAAGGTAAGGGCTGATACCCAGCTCCTTATTCATCGTGAGCGCCGCGAACCCGACGTTAACCCGATCGAGGTAAGCAACGAAATAGAGCAGAATCAGGAAAGGCACGAGCCGGCGGGTGACCTTGGCGAGCAGCTCGGGAGGTTCCGCCGGCGGAACTTGCGAGGGAGCAGAAGGGGGTTGCATGGGAGTGGACCGGCCCGTTGGGCGGGCCGGCCGGTTTTCAAAAAACTCCGGACATCCTCCCGATATCCGGAGAATGGTGATGTTATCAGGAATGCGCGTCAGATCGTCCCGCCATGCTCGTCCTCGATATGGACCCGGATGATCTCGTCGAAATTTTTTTCAGCCTGAAAGCCGAGCGAAATCGCTCGTGAAGCGTCGAAGTTGCGCGCCCAGCCCCCTACGATGCGCTCGATAACGGGATCTCGCTCGCGCCGGATAAGTTTTACCCGATCCGGCCCTGCGACGCGTCCGAGGCTCTCAATCATCTCGCCAACCGTGGCGGAAAGGCCCGGCATGGTCAGGTTTCGGCGCGGGCCGACGGCCGTACCATCAATTTCGGCGGCATGAAACAGGAAATTCACCGCGGACCGCGGCGAAGCGAACCAGTGCCGCACGTCCTCCGGTACCGGGAGCACGGCTGGCTCGCCCTTCAGCGGTTCACGGATGATATTCGAATAAAAACCTGAGGCCGCCAGGTTCGGCTTGCCCGGCCGTACGCAGATAGTCGGCAGACGGATGCCGATGCCGTCAAAAAAGCCGCGCCGGGTGTAATCGGCCAGGAGGAGCTCGTCGATGGCTTTTTGGGTGCCGTAGGAGGTTAGCGGTGTTTCGAAAAATTCTTCACCGATCACCTCCGGAAACGGGGCGCCAAACACCGCGATTGAACTGGTAAAGACGAGCCGGGGACTGTAACCGGCACGGCGCACCGCTTCGAACAGGTACCGCGTACCATCGAGGTTTATTCGATACCCTTTCTCAAAGTCAGCCTCAGCCTCGCCGGAGACGATCGCAGCCAGGTGGAAAATGAACTCCGGCCGGTTGGCCATGAGGCTTGTCGCCGCCTCAGGTGTGGACAGGTCACAAGCCACGGCGTCGACCTCAAAAGGTGGATCTGCGGGTGCCGCCGGCGCGACGACGTCGGCCATCGTCAGACGCGACACCTTCCGGCGGGCGAGCAGACCGGTTTTAGCCAGCTTTTCAACGAACTTGCGGCCGAGCATCCCGGCTGCGCCGATGACCAGCACTTTCATCGCGATCCTCCTTCACCTCCAACCGTGGCCGGTGATGGTTGCCTTTTTATTGCCAGTCTCCCGCGAATGCTGCCGTTCGGGGTGGTGAGACGCAAACCTCGGAGACCGGAGCGCGAGCTTGCCTTTGCAGCCATAATTGGGGGAAACAAGATTGACATCGCCTGCATGAGTGTGGAAACCTCCCAAGAAGGGTATAACCGCCTACGGGTAGAGGTCAATGTAAAGCCCGTTTTTTACCTGACCGGCGTGCCCTGCGCGGCCTTCTCAACAAGCACCGCCTCCCCCCCGGTGATTACACAAAAGCGTCTAACCTAGAAACGTTGAACATCATGAAAAGCACCCTCAGAGGCGCACTGGCTGCCGCCCTTGCCGCGACCTTGCTGCTCGGACCGCAAACTTTAGCTCGCGCGAAGGACATCGTTTACCTGACTCCGGGTCTTGACCTGCCCTTCTGGCGTTACCTGGCCGCAGGCATCGAGAGTGTGGCCAAGAAGGAAGGCTACGGTTTTCAGACGCTGGACAGCCGCAACAACGCGCAAACCCAACTCAAGAACGCGCAGGACGCCGTCTCGCGCGGCGCCGCCGCGATCGTGATTTCGCCGACCGACAGCTCGACGGCACCCAGCGTGCTGGCGCTCGCCCAGCGAGCTAACATCCCCGTGGTCATCGCCGACATCGGCACCAACTCGGGGGAATACGTTTCCTTCATCATCTCCGATAACCGTGAGGGGGCTTATGGGGTGGGCAAGGCGCTCGCCGCTGCCATGAAGGACAAGGGGATGCAGGATGGCACCTACGGTCTGGTGACCATCTCGCTCACCCGCAACAACGGCAAACTGCGTACCGAAGGCTTTCGTGCGGCGATGAAAGAGGCCGGCATCAAGGAGGGACCGCTTCAGCAGATGCAGAATTATACCGCCGACGAAACCTTTAAGTTTACCCAGGACATGCTCACGGCCAATCCAAACATGAAAGGCATGTTCATCGAGACCGACCAGCCAACCATCGGCGCCCTCCGGGCACTCAAGGCGGCTCGCAGGGAGGGAACGGTCCTGGTTGGGGCTTTTGACGGCATTCCGGAATTCGTCGACCTGATCAAGAGCGGCCAGATCGTTGCCTCAGGGATGCAGCAGCCTTACCTGATGGG
>JAFAUY010000022.1 GCA_019243005.1 Verrucomicrobiota bacterium
CTGTTTCTGGGCGTCTATCCCCGTCGAGTCCAGGCCGAGTTAGATCCGTTCATCCGTCCGGGTGACCTGGAACTGATCCGCCAACCGGTCGACTTCCTGGGCGTCAATCATTACTGTCGCATGTACATCCGGGCCAGATCCGATGCCATCCTGGGCTATGAACACGTTTCACCGCCGGCGCACGTTCCGAAGACCAGCTTTGACTGGGAAATCAATCCCCAGGAGTTTCGGGATACTCTCCTTTGGCTGCACAACGCCTATCCGTGCCCGCCGGTTTACATCACGGAAAATGGCGCCTATTTCGAGGACACGCTGTCCGAAGACGGCAAAGTCCATGATAACCGGCGGATCGAGTTCCTCGAAAGCTACATCCATGCGATGCTGGAGGCCCGGAACCAAGGGGTGGATGTCCGGGGTTATTTCGTCTGGTCGCTGATGGACAACTTCGAGTGGGCTTGCGGATACCGGCCGACGTTCGGCATCATCAAGGTGGACTTCGCCACCTACCGCCGCCTCCCTAAGGAATCCTATCACTGGTACCGGGATTTCATCCAGCGGCATCGGAACCTCGCTTGCTCCGGCGGTGGTGGCGGTTAAGCGTCCGAAAAGGGTGGGGACCCAACAGGCCGGGAAACCAGATCCAGGGTTCATCCCTTGACGTAACCCACATCCTTCGAGAACTGCCGCAAGGCGAATCGCTTTTGCCCGAAAGTGGCCCGGCGGTTCTGTGCACAGGCCAAGGTGCGCCCGGAGTCATGCCGAAAAGCAAAAAAGTCGACGGCACGGCTCGGGTGAGCGGCCCCGGAAGGGCAAGTGAGCCAATGAGGATGAGACACCGAAACCTGACCGCATGAAATGTTTCGAGGAAGGGAACCCCTCGCCAAACCACTCGATTTGCGGCGTAAACACGAGGGGCCCGAACGGCAAATTCGAGACCTTTTCTTGTACGTGCACGACGACTACGGGGCTTGAGGTGGTGAGCTTGCATTCGCGGAGCCGACCTTGATATCGTCTCCGGGCTGGAGCCCTGATCATGCGCATCAAGACAATTGATCCTAACACCGGCGGCAGCATGACCGAAAAGATAGGGCTGTACGCCCCGATTACCGGGTCGGAAACGACACTTTTGCTCTGGGCATCCTTCTTTCTTGTCGATGCGCTCACGAATAGATGATAGGGGTAATTTTCGTAATCGTGCCGGCGCCTTTTTCCTGGCATCCGGTGCGGGTTGGAGAAAACGGCAACTGTTAACTACCCAGTTCTATTCACCTGGTCTTCTTATGCCTGGTATGATAAGCACAATTCATCGAATGGAGACTTCCGGTTCGCCATTCTCCCCTTTCGTTCCAAACCCAAGCCCCGCCTTACATAAACATCATAGGAGATTTTCAACTTAACTGAGTCATACCATGAAGATAAATCAGTGTCATCGCCGATGGTTCCTAAACGGAATTGTGCTTGTAGCGCTTGGATCGGTGCTATTTTCCGGTTCTCTTCTCGCCGAGGATGTACTGAAAATCGGCGTTCTCGGAGTGATGAGCGGACCCGCTGCCTCGTGGGGGCTCGTCAACAAATACTGTGCTCAAACCTCAGCTCAACTATACAACGAGCAGGGCGGGTTTGAAATCGGGGGCAAGAAATACAAGATCGACATCGTCGCAATCGACGACAAGAATGATCCCAAGCTAGCCGTCTCTGGCTGCGAACGTCTGACCAGGCAGGAAGGTATCCATTACATCATCGGGCCGAATGTCGACACGACGGCTACGAGCGTCCAGCCTGTTGCCGAAGCTTCGGGCGCCATCTACTTCCCTTATGCTTTCCAGAAGTCCCTCTATTCGCCCCCGCATGGCAATGCAGTTCTTGGGATGATCGCGTCGTACCAGGCGGGCCCGATTATCTATAAATACCTGATGGAGAAGAGGGGCGTAAAATCAGTGAGCTTTATTGCCCGCAACGAGTCGGACCCGCTCAATCAGCGGGACGAAGGCGTCCAGGCTGCCAAGAAACTCGGCCTGACAGTCAAATCTTTCAACGACACTTACGAGCCGGGAACAACCGACTTTTTTCCGGTGATATCGCGCGTCGTGAGCAATGGTGCCGACCTCATCGTCCTTTCCGGCGTCGCACCGGCTGATGCGCCGCTTTTGCTCAAAAGCGCCCGTGAACTCGGCTTTCAAGGGATCCTCTCGACGGAAACCGCTCAGGACATCAAAATCCTGAACGAAGTCGCAGGGTCTGCTGCCGAAGGCTTCATCTCCGTCGGAGGCGCCAGCACACCCGAGATCCGTAGCCCGGAGATGGAAAAGTTTGCAGAGCGCTACAAGAAAATCGCCGGGGAATGGAATGACGAAGCCGGTACGAAGGTCTACGCGCTGGAGATAATCCTGCAAACCCTCCGAACGGCGGGGCCCGAGGCGATCAACAACGTCGAGCTATTCAAGAAGGCAATGGACAACTTCAGCATGAAAAACCCGTTCCTCAAAGAGGATAAGCCGCTAAAATATGTCGGTACGGCTTACTTTTCACAAGCCCGGCAGATCGGGGTACCGATGGTAGTCAATGAAGTCAAGGGCGGCAAGTTCCAGACCTTGTTTGTTGGCAGCGTTGAGTGAACGGGTTTCGCCGGCCCGTTCCGGTCACCCCTTTGCGGTAATTTGAAACGGAGGACACGATTTTGCAACAGGTGCTGCTGAACGGCGTCGTACTGGCCGTCAATTACGCCCTGATCGCGCTGGGCATCACCTTGATCTTCAGCATCATGAACATTCTCAACTTTGCGCATGGGCAGATGTTCATGATCGGTGGATTCGTAGTCTATTACTCGTATGGCCTTTTCCGCTTGAATTATTTCGCGAGCCTTGTTGCTGTCGTTGCCGTGCTTGGCGTGATCGGGTGGTGTTTTGAGACATTCTTCTTCAGACGGATGCGTAAGATGGCGACCCGGGAGGAAAATGCTATGCTGCTCGCCGTTGGTACTGCCCTGCTGCTGGAGAACCTCGCGCTTTCTTTCTTTGGAGAAAAACAGCGGGGCGTTCCTCCCGTTGTGAGCGGTGTGTTCAAGATAGGAGACGCGTTTCTGCCAGCCGGCCGTCTGCTGGTCATGGTTCTTGCCCTTATCCTCATCGTCGGCCTTCTCCTGTTTGTGCAATACACAAAGCTGGGTCGTGCGCTGCGCGCCCTGGCTCAGGATCGCGAGGTAACCTACCTCATGGGCGTTAACGTCGATCGCGTCGCCGCTTTAGGCTTCGCCCTTGGCGCGGCGCTCGCCGGCCTTGCTGGTGGTCTTCTCATGACCGTTTTCGGGATCAACTCCGGAGTCGGAACCGTATACTCCATAAAGGCTTTCATCATGATTATGATCGGAGGGGCCGGTATCGTGCCGGGAGCAATTCTCGGGGCAGTGGTTCTGGGATTTGCTGAAGCCATCGGCTATGCGCTTCTGCCGGGGTCCGTCACCTACCTCTTGATCTTCGTCGGTTTAATCGTCTTCCTGCTGTTCCGGCCGCAGGGGCTGATGGGCAAGCCATGGGGGTAAAACGATCAGATGGACCAGGTGACTGACGGCGGTGGCCAGTCAACGGCCGGCGAAGCAGGGGGTGCTGTTACCCGGTGGCAAATCATCAGTTTTGCAGGCTTAGTCCTACTACTGTTTGTTGGGGTGCCGGTGATCTTCGGGAAATTGCCCTACTTCATTACTGTGCTGACGAACGCTGCTGTTTTGTCGTTTATCAGTCTCGGCGTATGGATCACTTTCTCGATCGGCCGCATGAATCTGGCGCAGGGCGCATTTGCTCTGGTCGGCGGCTACGTGACCGCTGTCCTCGCCACTCGTTACGGAATTTCGTTCTGGGTCTGCCTGCCTCTGTCGGGGCTGGTTTCGGCCGGCCTGGGTGCGCTGATCGGTTGGCCCATGCTCCGGCTCAAGGGCGTCTATTTCGCAATGACAACGCTGAGTCTGACGGAGGCCATCAGGCTGCTTGCGCTCAATGGCGGCGATATAACCAAAGGGGCGACCGGCATCGTCAGCGTTCCTCCCCCTGGAGCAATACGGATTCTCGGGCTGACGGTTGTGCCGCCGTTCAGTAGTGCCAATCCTATGCCTTATTATTTCCTTGCCTCCGCAATCCTCGCGCTCGGACTTATCGCCGTCTGGCGATTGTCGACCAGCCGACTCGGCTGGGTGTTCCGATCTCTCCGGCAAAATGAGGATCTCGCTACATCGATCGGCATTAATGTGGCGAGGTATCGCGTGACGGCTTTCTCGCTCTGTTGTTTTATGGCCGGAATCGGTGGCGCATTTTTTGTCGCGTTTCAGCAGAACATTTATCCCTCCACCTATACCATTGCGGATTCGGTCAACTTCCTGCTCTACTGCTTCCTCGGTGGGCTGGATTACCTGTTTGGCCCGGTTGTCGGGGCATTCCTACTCGTGATCTCGTTCGAGCTTCTGCACGCGGTTCAGGATTACCAGGCCCTCATCTACGGCGTCCTGATGATCTTCTGTATGCTCTGCCTGCCGAACGGTATTTTGAGCCTCCGTCTGCGTCGCCTTGGCGAACGCCAACACTCGAAGACATAGCCATGCCGATTCTTGAGATTCAGGGAATAACGAAGCGTTACGGTGGTTTAACAGCGGTCAATAACGTGAGCTTCTCAGTTGAAAAGGGAGAAATCGTGGCCGTGATCGGGCCCAACGGGGCAGGCAAGAGCACGCTGTTTAAGTTGATCAGTTCCTTCGTACCACCGACCTCCGGCAAAGTGGTATACAACGGACAAACGATCACCGGCTTGCCGCCTCATGAAGTCGCTCGACGGGGCGTTGTGCGGACGTTTCAGGAGACGACGACCTTTAGAGAAATGACAGTCCTGCAGAACGTCATTGTCGCTCACCACCTGCGCTGTAGTGCTTCAGGTCTCGGCATCTATTTCGCAAGCCCGAAGGCGCGTGCGGATGAGGTAACTTTTCGAGATCGCGCGGCAAAGATTCTGGACTATTTGGGTTTGGGCGGCGTAAAACGCCTGCAGGCGCGCAACCTTCCCCATGGCCATCTGCGCGCACTCGGTATCGCAATTGCACTGGCGACCGAACCGAAACTGTTATTACTCGACGAACCCTTCGCCGGCATGAATATCGAGGAAACGGACGTAGCCGTAGAGATGGTACGCGGCATTCGCGACCGCGGCGTGACGGTTGTGCTCGTGGAACACGATATGTCGGCCGTCATGCGCATCAGCGACAAAATCATCGTTTTAAATTTCGGCCTTAAAATCGCGGAAGGCGCGCCGGCCGAAATCCAGCGGAACGATGCGGTGATCGAAGCCTATCTGGGGCGGCCCGACGACGAATTAGGACATTGAGCGATGTACTTCGACCTCCGCCATATCAGTGTCCACTACGACAAAGTGCGGGCTCTTGATAACGTGTCGTTGAATCTGGAGAAAAGTGAGATTGTCGCGCTCATCGGTGCCAACGGCGCGGGCAAAACTTCGACGCTCAGGGCCATTACCGGTCTGGTCAAACCTACAGCCGGGGAAATTTGGTTCAATGGCCAACGCATTGACAAGCTCGATCCGGCTGCTATCGTCGGGCTCGGCATTTCAATGGTGCCGGAAGGTCGCCATGTCTATCCCTTTATGTCCGTAAAGGACAACCTACTAATGGGAGCCTATCTTCGCAAAGACAAGCGAGGGGTCGAACAGGATCTGCAGAGGAGTTTTGCCCGTTTCCCGCGCCTGAAGGAGCGACTGCGGCAACAGGCTGGCAGTCTCTCCGGGGGAGAGCAGCAAATGGTTGTTATTAGTCGCGCGCTGATGGCCCGCCCGCAGTTGATTCTTCTGGACGAACCTTCGCTCGGGCTTGCGCCGATGGTCGTCCGTGACATCGCTCGTGCCATCGTCGAGATCAATCGCGAGGAAGGAATCAGCGTTATCCTCGTCGAGCAGAATTCTCGGATGGCCCTCAAAATCTCAAACCGCGCCTATGCCCTGGAAACCGGCCGGATCGCGCTGACGGGCAAGTCGGCTGATCTTCTCAATGACGATCACATTCGCAAGCTCTATCTTGGTTTGGCGCGATCGTAAAATTACATATTGTTACTCGAAGACCAGTTTAACGGCGCGCTGGACGCGGCGTTCCCGACCGTGTACCGGGACTTCCGGCCTCTGAAATGCCCCGCAATCTCTCCCTGAGCGTACCACAACCCTTAATACTCCCGCGCTCGGGCGCTTTCCGCGTGCGTTTCAACACTGGTCCCCGCACGTCCGCCCCGTTGGCCTCCGGAAGCTACCGCCACCTGACACCACCCCGCGGTTTGTTCCATTTTCCCAGAACCATTCTGATTTCACCCGCATTGAGGGCGAGGTACCAGCGCCAACCGCGCAGAGGTGGCGAGCGGTCACCAGGCGATGACCACTGACCCGTGCCTTGGCTCTTGTCGTAATTTGTGGGATATCCGTCAGTTTGGCGTTCGAATCGACTTAGGACGGAGCCAAACCAACGACGCGCTTCGAGGGAAACGGTAGGAATCGGGAGCGAAGATTCTCCGCACAAGGGGCAGTCCGCCGGAGCGCGGTGCATGTCGTAAGTTGTGGAGAAAACGTTACGGCGACCAGCCCCATTTTCTTTAGAGTTGCTGGCGATTCCCGAGCCCAACCTGCCTTCTGCGCAAGCCCCCTGTATTCTATGACCGCCCATCCTCCCGGCACTTGCCGCAAAAGCCCATTCCGCCAGCCGAACTTTGCCGACCGCTTGCTACCCAACCGTCTGCAACGACAGAAAATCCCTACCTTTATCGCCACCACCTTGGTCGTAGGCCTCTCCTTTGCCGTTACGTCCCGCTTCAGCCAAGCCCAGGAGAAGCCGATCAAGAAAGCCCTGAAGCTCGCGTTTGTTCCGAAAAACATCAACAACCCTTACAACGTCATTGAAACTAGGGGTGCCCTCGATGCCTGCAAGGAATTGGGCGCCGAGGGCAAGGTGGTCGGCCCTTCGGAGGCCTCGGCTTCGTCTCAGGTTTCCTACATTAACACGTTGATCACCCAACGGCAGAACGCGATCGTCATCGCCGCCAATGACCCGAATGCCTTAGTCCCTTACCTCAAGCGGGCCATGGCCCAGAAGATCACGGTGGTGACGATGGATTCCGACACCGCCCCGGAAGGCCGCAGCATTTTCATCAACCAAGCCAGCAGCGAAGGTATCGGACGAGGCCAAGTGGAACTGTTGGCTAAACAGATCAATGCCCAAGGCGAGATTGCAATCTTGTCGGCCACGCCCAATGCCACCAACCAGAACACCTGGATCAAATACATGCAGGAGGAGCTCAAAAAACCCGAGTACCAGGGCATGAAGCTGGTCAAGATCGCCTATGGCAACGACGAGGATCAGAAGTCCTTTACCGAAACCCAGGGCTTGTTGCAGGCCTACCCGAACCTGAAAGGCATCATCAGCCCGACCACGGTCGGCGTCGCGGCGGCCGCGCGCTACCTTTCCACCAGCCCGTACAAAGGCAAGGTCGCGCTTGTGGGCCTGGGCACGCCTAACCAGATGCGGCAGTTTGTCAAAGACGGAACCGTGAAGGAATTCGCCCTTTGGAACCCGGCCGACGTCGGTTACTTAGCGGCGTACGCCGCCGCACAACTGGTTTCGGGCAACATTCAAGGCAAGGAAAGTGAAACGTTCGCGGCCGGCAAGTTGGGGACCCGAACCATCGGCAAAGACGGCGTCGTCATCCTGGGACCCCCCACGGTGTTCAACGCCGAAAACATTGATCAGTTCGATTTCTAAGTCGAGGCACGTTTCGCGAGCGGCCGATGACGCTGGCGGTAACCCCGCGGGGAAAGCTTCGTGCGTTGTAAAAAACACTGCCGCATATTTTCGGCGCTGCCGAAACCCGCCAATCTTACCACGGCTGTGACCGGCAGCGCCGTTTCGCGCAGCAAACGCTCAGCGCGGTTAAACCGGCACTGGATGATCGCGTCCAGCACCGTCTGGCGGCACGCCGCGGCCATCCGCCGTTCCAACGTGCGCCGGGTCACGCCCAAGTGGTCGGCGACATCCTGCACGGAGAGCACGTGATGGCTGCGCGTCCAGACGTAGTCGAGGGCAGAAGCGACCAGGGGGTCTTCCGACGCTTTGCGGCGCGGGAAAAGGCGTATCTCCGCCGTGTCCGATACGGCGTCGAGGACAAGGGAAAGCGCCCGCATTGCGTGGAGCGACAGCAGGAGCGAATTCGCCGCGGGTTGGCGATGAATGCGTTCGAGCAACTGATCGAGTGCGGCTTCGACTTGCTCCCAGCCGGCGGGATGGAGCACGGGTCGGCCGGGCGAAAGGATGTTGGCGTCGACCAACCGGTGAACGAACTCCCCATTGAACTGCACCCACTTCTCGGTCCAACCAGTCCCCCTTTCCGGACGGTACCGGTGCCAGACACCAGGAAAAAGCAGCGCCACGGTGCCTGGATCGAGGGCCACCCGGGAGGTTTGTCGTGACTCGAACGCGCCGTGGCCAGCCGTAATCAGAATCAGCGAGAATTCTGGCAGGATGCGGCCCTCCGCCCAATCGAACTGATACAACGAAGGATGCCGCACCGGCGGGTAGCGTTCGCCCGGACGAACGACGGCGCGCCCCGCGCTGGTGACATACAGGCCACTATGGAAGATCCCGTCGGGAATGGGCAGATAATGGTGAAACCGCTCGTAGTCGCTCGCGGGAGGTTCGCTTACGGCTGGCTCTTGCCCGGAGGCGGTATGGGGGTTGGTCGACTTCGTGGGAAACCCAGAATGATTCGCACACGTTTGTCGCGATCCAGGGAATTGCAACGGTTTTTCCCCTTAAAACGGAAAATCACCTCCGGCGGTTACGTTCAGCGATGACGGAATCGGACAAGCTTCTGGGGAGCCAGTGATCGGTACATCGGACCATGTCGACGCGCCACGCGTCCCTGTCGCAATCCGCGCGAACAACGTTGCGGCGGCTTTTTCTGTTTTCCTTCACGTTGATGCCGAGCTCTAAAAATGTCTTCACGATCCTATGCATCCTCCTACCCGACCTCCCTCTCCCTCCTTCTGTGTTGGTCTCTTCGGCATTGGGCTAGACGCTTATTGGCCGCAGTTTGCGGGCCTGCAAGCACGCCTGACGGGTTACGTCGAGCAAGTGGCGGCTAAGCTACGCCGCCCGGGTGTTGACGTGGTGAACCTCGGCCTAATCGACACGCCCGAAAAGGCCCAGGCCGCCGGGCATCGCTTCCGCCAGGCCGACGTGGACATCATTTTTCTGCACGTCACCACCTACGCGCTCTCCTCGACGGTGCTGCCGGTGGTACGGCGGGCCAAGGTGCCGGTCATCATCCTGAACCTGCAGCCCGAAGCCGCCATCGATTACCAACGCTTTAACCGTATGGGCGATCGCACGGCCATGACGGGCGAATGGCTGGCCCACTGCGCCGCCTGCCCGGTGCCGGAGATCGCCAACGTGTTCAGCCGCGCGGGCATCCGGTTTTACCAGATCACCGGGATGCTGGGCGAGGACCCGCAGTGCTGGGATGAGGTTGACGAGTGGATTGAGGCGGCGCGCGTGGCCCACGCCATGGAGCACAACCGCTTGGGCGTCATGGGCCATTATTACAATGGCATGCTCGACATCTACACCGACCTGACGCAGCAGTGCGCCTGGTTCGGGGGTCACGTCGAGATTATGGAAGTCGATGAGCTGGCGGCTCTGCGGCGGGAAGTGACGGCGGATGAGATCGCCGGGCGCGTGGCACATTTCCAGGAAGTCTTCGACGTGCAGCCCGATTGCCCCCCGGAGGAGTTGGCGCGCGCGGCACGCACTTCGGTGGCCCTCGACCGCCTGGTGGAAAGCCACCGGCTCGGCTCGCTGGCGTACTATTACTTGGGCACGGGCAACGCGGAGAACGAGGATGCCGTCAGCTCAATTATCCTGGGTAACTCCTTGCTCACGGCCCGCGGCATTCCAGCTGCCGGGGAAATGGAGATCAAAAACGTGCAAGCCATGAAGATCGTGGACGGCTTCGGCGCCGGCGGCTCCTTTACGGAATATTACGCCGTGGATTTCAACGACGACGTGGTCTTGATGGGGCACGACGGGCCGGGGCACCTGGCCATTGCGGAAGGCAAAACCAAGGTGCGCCCGCTGCAGGTTTATCACGGCAAAGTCGGCCGGGGGCTATCGGTGGAGATGTCGGTCCGGCACGGGCCGGTGACATTGCTGTCGGTGGTGGAAAGCCGTGAAAGCGGCTTGAAACTGCTAGCCGCGGAAGGTGAGTCGGTTCGCGGGCCGATCCTGGAGATCGGCAATACCAACAGCCGCTATCGCTTTGGGATTGGGGCGCGGCGCTTCATCAACGACTGGAATGCCCAGGGCCCGGCGCACCATTGCGCGATCGGGGTGGGCCACCTGGCGGGCAAACTGCGCAAGCTGGCCGCCTTGCTCGGCATGGAACTCGTGCAGGTGTGCTAGAGGCCAAACCTCACCCTAACGCGCGCCCCGGGCGAAGGCGCCGGCATCTGCGCGCGGATCATCCAAAGGGGAATCCTTCACGGAGGCCTTAAACCATACACCTCTCGTTCGACCCAAAAGTTGCACCACAACCGGAATCAGTCCCGGGCCGGGCTACCCGCTCTTCGAGCCGAACGGACCAGAATGGAAAAGCAAGAACCGGAGTTCGGGCGTTCCCAGAGAGGCATAAAGTCCTCACAACCTGAAAAGCATTCGATGAACGCATCACCTGTTACTCACAGGGAGTCCACCACAACACCTTACGCTACCGCGCCCCGTCGAAGCGGCTAAGCACCAACGCTCCTGTCCTTGTCCGGAACGCCCCGGCCAGTTCGTCGCAAATATGAAGCCAAACCCTTACCCCAACCTTCAACCGCCTCTGAACCGCACACCAGCTCGCATGACCACGGCAACCCAACTTTGGATCCAAGCCCCGCTCCAACCCCAGCCGCCTCGCCGTTCGCCTCGGACCTCGCTCGTTTTGGCCGCACGGGCCCGCCAACGCCGCTGGGAACGCCGGCAGCGCCGCGCAGCCCGCGCGCGCCGGGCGGCCTGGCTTGCCCTTTTTGACCCTGAGCCCTTCGATTCGATCCGTGCGTGCGCCCCGCTTGGCGTTAGCTTTGCGGGCGCTACGCCGCTCGTTTATGTCCTGCTGCCGTCCTGGTGCGATGGACCTCGGAGCGGGAAAACGCCGTAACGCCCTTAATTGCCAAAACGGTAAGGTTGGATCACACCGAGAGGGCTCTTCAAGGCCGCACCTAACCTTTAGGCCATTTGCAATATTTAGCCCCAACCGCTGCCCGCGCACCTCCCGCCTTTTGCAGAACTTGACCCGCCACCTCGTTCGGTAATCACCGGCGTACGTACTTACGATTTTGCGCCTTTACGGCTTTCTGCATTGTATGCGCCGACACAGGTTTCCACGATCGAGAGGACGTTCTTTAATTATGTGACTTTTGTAACATCGTACGTACGTTCATCCATGTCAGCGCTGGAAAGGAGCGATTCAGTGAGTGAAGTTATGCTCGGCGGCCGGTTCACCTTCCCCGGAACATCATTGACGGTCCAACGGATAGGCTACGGTGCGATGCAGTTGGCCGGCCCCGGCGTGTGGGGACCGCCCAAGGATCCGGACGGTGCCGTCGTCGTCCTCCGCGAAGCCGTTGCGGCCGGCGTGAACCATATCGACACGTCCGACTTCTACGGCCCGCACGTCACTAACCGGATCATCCGCCAGGCCCTGC
>JAFAUY010000096.1 GCA_019243005.1 Verrucomicrobiota bacterium
AAAGATGGTCCATGGCACCCAGCGATTGCCGCCGAGCGATACCAGCGCGTTGGCCAGGCGGTCAGCGCCCCCGGAGGCCACCAGCAAGCCGCCCAGCATCGTGCCCAGCCCGATCACGATCCCGACGAAACTCAGCACGTCACCGAAGCCTTTCTCGAAGTTCTTTACCACTTCGTCCGGCTTAAGGCCGCCCAGCAGCCCCAGGCAGATCGAGGCGATAATCAGCGAGACGAACGGGTGGATCTTGAAACGGGCGATTAAAACGATGAGCAGGATGATCGCGAAGAGCGTCGCGACGACGCGCAGGGCATCGGGGGACATGACCCGAACCTAGCAGGGTTCTGCCGGAAGCAAAGCTGGAGCTTGCCGTCGCGACCGTCGCGGTTACAGCGGCTTCAGGCCCACTTGCGCGGCGTACCCCAGCACCTGCTGCACGGCATCTTCCAGCGGCCGGTTCTGGTCGACGATGAATGCTTCGTCCGGTCCGGGCTCCTCCAGAATGGCAAATTGCGTGTCCAGCAGTTCCTTATTGAAAAAGTGACTTTTGCGCAGCCCGAGGCGACTGGCCACGACGTCGTGGTCGACCTTCAGGTAAAAAAAGTAAACGCCTTTCAGACCGGCCGTGAGTTGTTCCCGGTAAACCCGCTTGAGCGCCGAACAGGCGAGCACGCACGACTCGCCCGCGTCGAGCTCCTTCCGCAGCAGCTCGTGGAGAGACTGCAGCCAACCCCGCCGGTCGTCATCGGTCAGCGGAACGCCTCGATGCATCTTATCCTTGTTGGCGGCCGAATGGAAATCATCCGCGTCGAAGAACTTGAATCCCAGTCTTCGGGCTGCTTCCTGACCGACGTCGGATTTGCCCGAGCCGGACACGCCGATCATGACCAGGGCCACAGCGTCGCTCACAGAAAGGTCTCTTCGTTGAAACCGGCCGCGGAGGCAAGCCAAATCGATCGAAGGGACGCCCGATCGATCGGTTCCGTCAACTCTGAAGCAGGGTTCGGAACTCGTTCATGGGCGCGCGCGTCGCCCAAAACATCACCATGCCACCCCGTTCCCGATAAGCCATCCGCCACCCGTCGGCCGTCTGAAAGCTGCCGGGCAAGGAGGCCCCGGCCAGGGCGTCCCTGGGCAGAACCACCAGATGAACCAATTGGCCGTCCGGCATCAGGAAGCACGTTACCGAGATACGATAATGATGCCATTCGGTTACCAGGCAGCCCGCCGTATTCATTTCCTTGAGGGTCGCGGGCAGCGCCGGAGCGAGCGGACCTTTTTTTCCTGCGATGTAAGCCTGGGTTGCCGGCAGGCTGGGGGTTACGAGGTCAAGCTTGGGTCCCGGCTGCCCCGACAACATGGCGAGTGCATCTGTCTGGAATACGGCCAGGGAATCGTTCCTGGAACGATTCACGCCCAACGGCCCTACGAGTAGGAGCCCGCCGACAACCAGCACCGCGGCCAGGGCCAGCCAGGGAACCGGTGAACGCGGCCGGGGCCGCGCCTTGAGGCCCTGGCCGGCGGCGGTTAAAACCTCTTTGAGCGAAGTCGGCGCTTCAATGCGCTGCACGGCCTGGAAGATGCGGTGGTCGAATGCGCGTTGCTCTTCGAACCACTTGCCTAGTTCCGGATCGAGGCGCGCCTGCTGGAGAGCGTCCGTAAATAACGGATCCTGGGCGTCAGCGCCGTCATGACGGTATGCGCTCAGGATCACCTTGGCGGTCTCGTTATTCATGGCTCCTTCGTTTGCGTTGAGGCATCGTTATGATTTTCGGATCAACCCCGGTCTCGAGGCTGGCCAGTTTGGCCCGAAGTTGTTCCTTGCCGCGGGAAAGGCGCGACATGACCGTTCCGACAGGCACCTCGAGGGTGTCGGCGATCTCGCGGTAGGAGAGTTCGCCCAAATAGAAAAGTTTCAGCGCGACGCGATAAACTTCTTCCACCTGATCAAGTGCCTCCAGGATGGTGTGAGCATCGGCCGCCGTGTCCCCGGCACGTTCGGCCGATGGGGCGTCGTGCTGCCCGGCGTGAAACTCAACTTCCGGATAGCTGCTTTGGCGCCGTGCGATTCTCAGGAACTCGCGTCGTAACGTCGTGAAAAGCCAGCTCTTGAGCTTCTCCTGCGCCCTGATCTGATCAGCATGCTGGGTAAGGATCAGGAAAGTCTGCTGCGTAAGGTCCAACGCCTCGGCTTCATTGCGGGTCAGCGAGTACGCAAACCGGTAGAGCGGTTGGTAAAAACTCGCCACCGCCGCCTCGAGGTTAACCGTCTGGCCGATCATGAGCTTTGAGGCATCTGCCTACCGGGCGAACATCATGCCTCCCGTGGAACAGAGCCGTCACGCTGCAATTTTATTCCCGGTAAAAGCGGAAAGGCTGCGGCCTACGGCGCAGCCGGTATCCTGGCCGCCGCCGCCGGTGCCAGCATGACGTAAGCCTGTGCCACCAGCAGACTCGATACGAAAAAAAACAGGATTTCCTCAACGGGTAGCCGGTTGCGCCATTTGACGCCGAGAATCTGGGTTTCGTCGAATTCCCATATTCCCTGCCGGACGGCAGCCAGGTCCGCCAGGGTTAACCAGAGGCTGACGATCGCGGTTGCGGGAACGATGGCAGACAGGTTGGCGAGCAGCAACGGTGCGGCCAGCACCCATTGAAAAGCCACGACCGGCCCGAACCAGTAAAGGAGGTGAAAAAGGTATTGCGCACGGCGCGGCAGACGGCGCCCGAACCGGAGCCCGGTAAATGCCCAGAGCGCGGCGACGACGCCCAGGCCGGTAATGACGCCGGGCGAATTGAGCGGGGGGGTGAACGCCTGATGGAAGCCCGCGAGACCGGTCAGCCCGTGACAGAGCAGGAGCACCTCAACGCTCTGGATGATAAAAAAGCAGTATTCTTCGACGGGTAAGTGCCAGAGCCGGAAGGCGTGCCTGCCGCCGGGAAAACTCCAAATGCCCTGTGCAACGGCGTAATTGTCCCACGGGGTCGTGAAAGCGACCACGATGACGAGGATGACAAGAAAAGCCGCCCCTACCGAAGCCCGCCAGGGTGCCAGGAAGGAGACCGCGCCTGCAAACGCCAGGAGCGGAACATTAAACCGGAAATGGAATTGGCTGTAGCTCACGGTAACTGAAGGTGCATCCTTCCCTTCTACGTTCCGCAACGCGTTTTGTCTCACCCGTTACGCGTTACGCGTTACCCAGTGCCCGTTACTTTGATCGAAATCAAGCGCCGCAAACCCTCCGTCGGGGAGGAGGTGCAACGGTGCCCTCCGATGAACCGAGAAGCCCCGGCTTTAGCCGCGGGAGTATCACTTGTCAGACGTTCAAAGCGCAGTTAAAGCACCACCTATGACACCAGAGGCCCCGTCCAACCCACGAGAACACTCTGCCCCCATCGTCGATGGACCGGAACGCGCGTTCAGCCGCGGCATGTTGTACGCCGTAGGGTTCAAAAAAGAGGATTTTACCAAATCGATCATCGGAATCGCCTCGACGTGGAGCATGGTCACGCCCTGCAACGTGCACATCGACGGCCTGGCCCGGGCCGCCGCCCAGGGCGTGGATACGGCCGGGGGTAAGTCGGTGATTTTTAATACCATCACCATCTCCGATGGCATTTCGATGGGCACCGAGGGCATGAAGTACTCGCTCGTCTCCCGCGAAATCATCGCTGACTCGATCGAGGCGGTGACGGGCTGCGAAGGGTTTGACGGGGTCGTCGCGATCGGCGGTTGCGACA
The DNA here is from genome assembly GCA_019243005.1 of Verrucomicrobiota bacterium. GTDB lineage: Bacteria > Verrucomicrobiota > Verrucomicrobiia > Chthoniobacterales > JAFAMB01 > JAFBAP01. Next base: position 3,739 of record JAFAUY010000096.1, read on the forward strand.
AAAATATGCCCGGCTGCCTGATCGCACTGGCCCGGCTGAACCGGCCCTCGATCTTCGTTTACGGCGGTACGATTCTGCCCGGTTGTCTTAACGATAAGTACGTCGATCTCGTGTCCATTTTTGAAGCGATCGGCGCTCATTCCAACGGGAAAATTTCCGACTCTGAACTTGAGCAGGTGGAATCGTGCGCGATTCCCGGCCCGGGTTCCTGCGGGGGCATGTACACCGCGAACACCATGGCGTCGGCCATCGAAGCCCTCGGGATGAGTTTGCCCAACAGTTCGGCCCAGGCGGCGGTCTCGCCTGAAAAGCTCGCCGATTGTGCGGCCGCCGGCACCGCCGTTCTCGAGCTGGTTAAACGCGGGCTCCGGCCGTCGGACATCATGACGAAGGAAGCGTTTGAGAACGCGATGACGGTGGCGATCGCGCTCGGCGGATCGACCAACGCGGTGCTGCACCTGCTGGCGATGGCGCACGCGGCCAACGTCCCGCTGAAACTCGACGACTGGACGCGCATCGGCAAACGCGTGCCGGTTCTGGCCGACCTGAAACCCAGCGGCAAACACCTGATGTGGGAACTGGTCCAAATCGGGGGGATCATGCCCCTGATGAAAACGCTGCTGCAAGAGGGGCTCCTGCACGGGGATTGCCCTACGGTCAGCGGTAAAACGCTGGCTCAGAACCTCGCCGACGTGAAAGATTACCCGAAAGGCCAGACCATCGTGCGCCCGCTGACCGACCCGATCAAACCGGACAGCCACCTGGTCGTGCTTTACGGCAGCCTGGCGCCCGACGGCGCCGTGGCCAAGATTTCCGGCAAGGAAGGCCTGCGCTTCGAAGGCAAAGCCCGCGTGTTCGAATCGGAAGAGACCGCAATGCGCGCCATCCTGGACGGCAACGTGCAGAAGGGCGACGTCGTCGTGATCCGGTACGAAGGTCCGCGCGGCGGGCCGGGCATGCGTGAGATGTTGTCTCCGACGTCCGCCATCATGGGCAAGGGCCTGGGCAAAGACGTCGCTCTCATCACCGACGGGCGTTTTTCAGGCGGCAGCCACGGCTTTGTGATCGGTCACATCACGCCCGAGGCGTTTGCCGGCGGGCCGATTGCGATCGTCAGAGACGGCGACCCGATCGTCATCGACGGACAGGAACGCAAAATGGAGTTGGCGATTCCCCAAACGGAGCTCGCTGCCCGGCTGGCCGCATGGAAGCAGCCTCCCGCCCGTT
>JAFAUY010000193.1 GCA_019243005.1 Verrucomicrobiota bacterium
TCAGGGTCCTCTATTGGGGGCATACGTGTATCCCTTACCTAAACGGTCGCGAATGCCGCCGACCAGATCGCGTGCGCCACTTCCGAGCCGGCGATGTCGCAGTGGGCGCCGCTGGCGCCGTCCAGATGGCAGATGTACTGGGAGCCATCCAGGTTGTAAACTTTGGCCTTGTCGAACGAGTAGGCGTCCGTGGCGGCCTTCATGGCGAGGTCGTTGAGGACGTTGTCCGCAACCCCCTGTATGCCATAAGTACCGATGCCGCCGAACTCGGGCAGCAGGTTCGCAAAATTGGGCGCACCGTGGAGGCGGGAGGCAATCGGATAGAACCTCCCGACGGCATAGTCGAACTTCGAACGCGTGGTGATGAGCGGCCCGTGAACTTTGCGGTCTGCCAGGATCCGGCTGAAGTAGCCGGGGCCGGCGCCGCTGAATGGGATCTGAGGCGCGTAGCACCACAGCGATACGGCGCCCTGAACGAGCGCGACGGAATCCACCGGCCTGGGCAATGGTCCTTGCGCGTTGGGGCCGCCGAGCATGCCGGAAACGACAACGGTGCCGAAACTGTGGCCCATAAGGTGGATGCGCGTCTTCTGCGCGGCCGTGGCCTGCTGGAGCTCCTTCAGGAAATTGTGCATGCCGCCCTCGCCGATGGTGCGCGCGCGCTTCTTCATCGTCCAGTACGATAGCTGGCGTAGCGGACCCAGGATACCGCCCAGGTTGATGCCGTCGCCGAACGAGGCCCCCTCCTCATTGGCCAACTCAAAGGAGTCCTGCGGGTCAAAACCCTCGCGATCGGCGTCGGGCGGCGCGTCGACCCCTTCGCTTTTGAGGCCGAGGGCATCGTTAAGGTCGAGGTAGGCCTGCTGCACGTGCGGCGGTAGTTCGTCGGGAGCCGCGTTGTGCCGCGCCTCGTTGATGATGGTTTCGAGCGGTTGGCGTATTTGCGGGCGGTCTCCAAGCCGGTCAAGGTAGATGCGCAGAAGCGCCTCAGGATCCAGGGCGTCGCCCGGAGCGCCGAATGCCCCGCTGCGGAGTTCCTCGTCGCCCCAGGGTTTACTGGGCCAGTGCAAGCCGATGAGCAGCGGCCGGAATTGCGGGAACCGCCGCGACGCCTGCTGCCGGTCGGCAGAGTTCATAAGCGCCTTCAGCCACTTGTTATATTGGTCCTTTGCCCCGGGCAAATCGCCTTGCCACCCATGACAAAAAAAGAAGACGTTGGTGATCGACTCGGTGGCGGCTTTTCGGATGAGCGCCTGGCTCATCAGACCAGGCTGCTCGCTTCGCTCATTGCCGTCGGCGTCGAAGCTGATCAGGCCGTATTGAATGTCGGTTTCTGGAATGGTCTCAAACCCCATAATCTTTCTCCGGCGTGGTAACTGTTTATTATCTAATTCTGACGATTTTCACCGGGTTCAGCGCGCCGGTGACGACCAGCGCATAATCCTGTGGGCCTTTCAGAATGTTGGTTGCGACGACCTGAACCCGGTAGATGCCTGCGGGAGGGTTGGTGATGCGGACGATTTCAACGTTGTTTTCGCTATCAAACGCAGTCAGACCGTTAGGTAGTTGGGCATTCCCTCGGAATTTCGTCCCTTCGGGATCTTCGACGATCAGGTTGAGGTCATTCTGCAGGGCCCGGTTTGGAAGGTCGGTGTAGGCGAGGCACACACGCAAAAACGGCGAGCCCGGATCGACCTGGACGTTGAAACGAACCAAATCGCCAACGTTTGAGACCTGGACAGAGGGATCGGTCCAGGCATCGACAAAGACAAGCTTCAACCACGCTTCCAGAGGATTCGGAATCGCGTAAGGCATGTAAATCGCGCCGAATCCCTGGTGATAGTTTGGAAGGTCGGGATCATCGGCGACGGCGGAGTTTCCCGTAAGCCGTTTGGCGCTGTTGATCAGGGTCGCTTTCAGGAGTGCCGCGCTGGGAGACTGCGCACCGGGCAAGCTCATGTAGTACTCGCGCACCAACGCCGCGCAACCGCTGACCAGCGGGGCCGCCATGCTGGTGCCGCCATCGAACGCATAGCCGGCAGCCTTCGGGTGAACGCCCCAGAAATTTGCAGGCGGCGCCAGGCTGGATTTGGCGGACAGAATGTCAGTCCCGGGAGCCACGACGTCAGGCTTGATCCGCCGGTCATCGCACGGGCCCCGGCTGCTAAATGCGGCGATGCTCTCGGGATCGCCCGAAACCAGTTCCGTTTTTGTAGGATCTGCAGGGAACCGGGTGGGCCACCTCGTTCCGTAGCTATCCGTTGCGTACCCACCGGAGGTTCGACTGCTGCGGCTCGCACCGACGGTAAGGCCGTTCTTGGTCGTAGCGGGAGAGCCGATCGAGAGCCAGTCGACGGTCCCGGGCCTCGCATGCACGCAGTTTGCAGCGGTGCCTTCATTTCCGGCAGCGAAAACGATGAGCATGTCGCGGTGGCTGTCGACGAATTCGTCCACCTCCTGCGCAGTAAAGGTATAAGCGGAATCGGTTTTCGATCCCCAGCTGTTATTATGCACCCGAACGCCGTTTCGATAGGCTTCTCCGAAGAGGTTGCCCAGTCCGATCGGCAACCCGCTCAGCTTGCCGGCCGGCCCGAGCAGGCTCTGCATAAAGAGTCTGGCTTTTGGAGCGATGCCCTTGAAGGGAAGACTTCCTGGAGCAGTACCGGGATCGTTTCCCAGCGCGCAGGCTGCGACATGAGTGCCATGCCCTTCCGGATCAGACCAGTTGCCGGGACGTCCGCGCGCGACGACGCCCGCTATCTTGCCGGCAAACGCCGGATGCGCATCGTCGATCCCGGTATCCGCGATGCCGATGAGCTGGCCGTCCCCCTCCTGCGGCAGCGTGTGGGTGCCGGGATTACCCTGCCATTCGATCCCCAGCAGCGGCCGGGATAGATCGCAATACAGCTCGGGCTCGATGTAGGGCGCGATGAGGGCGACCTCCGGCAAAGCGGCGATCTGCCGGGCTATGTCGCGGGAGTCCTCGAGATCAACGCGGACCTTGCGCACATCGGTTCCTAACACCCGCACCCGATGGGCACGAAGCCAATCGATGACAACCGGCATGTCTTCCGCCCGGTGCAATCGCAGATCAAACGGCGCTTCAGCCGCTTCCACGCCGCCGGAGGCAACCTGCGCCTGCGAGGCCTCCGAGACCTCCGCGCCCTCCGTGCTCTCCCTGCGAACGTGCCTTCTCGCTGCGTGCCGAGGAGGCTCGATCGACGCGGCCGCCGCCGGCGCTATGCTGTCCGTTTCGGTGTATCGCGACACCGCAGCCACTTCAGCGAGGCTGGAGACGGCCCTCACCTGCTCGGGCAGCATGCGCGCCGTGTAGCAGAGCCCCTTGGGTCGCGCTCGCCCTAAGCCCGGCTCAGGTCTCGGCGCAAGGTCGACCCGCTCGATAAGCTTGACGCCGAGCCGGTCAAGTTGTTCGCGGAGGGGCTTGAACAAGGGGGTTAGAAACTCGATTTTATAGAAGTCGGGCGTTCCCGGCTCCGTGGCCTCGGGCGATAGGCCCTCAAGCACCGGCACGCTTCGCCCTTGTGAAAAGGCGCCCGCTGCCTCGATGGCAAAAGCAGGCGCGGCCGTCTCCGGTTTATCCGGGAGAACTTTGTAGATGATCCCAGCGTCCGATAGTTGCTCGAGCTGGTTTTCATCCATGTTACCGGTAACGATCGCGCCGTGATCGGCCCAGTTCTGAAAGAGCCGGGCGCACAGGTCGCGCTCCTGTTGGTTCAGGCAGTAGGCAAGTACATTGATCATCAGAGGAAAGGATGGAACGGGGATTAGCCGGCCCAGTTACAGTTACACGCGAAGACACGCCGCCGGATCTCCGATGACGGCGTAATTGCGGGCGTCATTACGCTCGATCCAGGCGCTCACCAATTGCCGATCGGACACGTTGAAGCCGTTCCGGACTTGCTGAAGCATTTCGGTCAGGCTGGCGGAACGGGTGGCAAAGAGTTCGTTGAAGTCTTTGGTTGCATGACCTGCGGGCTGGCCCTTGAGCATCCGGCGTACGGCGTTCTCAAAGGGCAGGAGTCGCGGTCCTACCTGCGTGACAGGAATCGAGTATCCCCAGGCACGCTCGATGTGCCCGATGACGGCGAGCGCGCCGCCGCGAGGGTGCGATAATAACCTTTTCGGGAGCGCTGCCACGAATGGAGCGGGCGCGAGGTCCGGAGCGGCAACTCCGAGCTCCAGCGGGAAATCATCCTTTTGGGGCGTACCGCCTCCGAAACAGGCAAAGTGAAAGCAGATCATCCCCGACAGGCATGCGTCGTCCTGCACGTCAGCGGCGGCGAAGTAGTGCTCCGGCCTGGGCGGGCCTGATCCGGGCCAGTCCTGGCAAAGAAGAGCCCCTTGGGCAGGCAATTGGCGCAGGTCGCCCTTGGGCCAACCCAGGCCGTGCGTTGCTGTAAAGAGAAACGATGGCCGGCCTGCATTGGGGTCGTGCAGTAAACGCCTCAAGTTGGCTTTTGTGGCATTATCCCCGATAAATGCCTGGCTGGAGTAGCCGTCCTTGGAGCCGATGGGTGGCCGCTGGGCGCCGCCCGGGCCGGGGTAGCCCTGGGCCAGTGGAGTAATCAGGTTTTCGGCGCTCAGGGCCGTAGCCGGATCGAAGTCGTGGTGCGTTCCAAACAGAGCAATCGATTTGGCGGCCGCCATCGATGCCGCCGTCTCGTACTCAACGGTGCTCTTGGCGTAAGCCGCATAATCCGCAGCCGAGTCGAACGCCAGCCGGCCAACGGCATAGTCGAGTTCGAGAAGGTATTGAAAGGTGTATGGAATCTTCTCCGGAGAACCAACGAGCAACAGGTAATAAGGCAACAGATCAGGGTTAACCTGGCCGGGCGTCACCCCACGACGGCCGAGCCATTGACTCCAGCTCTCCCCAGGCTTGTAGTCGAGCTCTTTTACCTTGTCGGTGCCGTACCTGGTCTTTCGATGCTCGATCAAGGGCCGCAGCGCGTCGCGGACGGAGCCGTCCTCGCCCTCGATAAAGACAATCCCCCACCCTGCGGAACCCGGGTCTTCTGGCACGACGTCCATCGGAAGGACAAAAACCTGGTTGGTGACCTGATCGGCTTTTTGGGTGACGTGATCTGGAACCGGCCGCTCGTCAGCTTCCTTTTTAAGGATGGCCGGGACATCAGCCGGATCGACGGGCGGCACCAGGTACTCGCCGGTAGCGCCGTTGATCCCGTTAATGTATATCTTATTGGGATCGGGTGGAGTTAGTAGGGACATCGGCATTCTTGAAGTCCTGGATTGCTTGTGCAAAGGCCGATGTTTACCAGCGGGCGTTCCGCGTGGGAATACGCATTTTTGCGTATACCCATAAGGTGTTACCACTCCACGAAGCGGAGCTCTGAATCGGTTTTGCACAAAGTGCTTCTTTAAGCCACTCCTTTGCTTATGGGGGATCGTGCATCCAAACGGAAGTTTTTGTAAACGGAATCGACCGGACCCGGCACACGAATAATGTCCAGACCATTACAATGGCTTGTTGCGGTGTTCATCCTGGCCGTCATCGCGGCGGAGCTTTGGCGGGACTCGATCAAATGGCTTTTCCTATGTGAAATCCAATGGACCGGCATCGCTTTCCTTCTCGGACTACCGCTTCTGGCGTGTACGACCGGCCGCGCGCTCCTGCTGGGTGCATTCGAGATCGAAACCTGGGCTGATGGATTTAACCTGGCCCTGTTACTGACCCTGGTAGCAGCGTCGATCGTCTGGACAGCCCAGATAGAACTTAACCTGGCGGTGTACCGCCTCCACGAACCGATCGGGCCGATCTTGCTTCCCTGCGTGTCCGGCATCACGCTCCTGGTTTTGGCGCTCCTGATCAACCTGGTCGTTTCTCATCTGGTATCGAATCCGCCCGGGCGCAACGGCTGCCATCATCGGGAGTTCTCGTGGGGCCCGATCGATTTCGGGATGGTGGTTGGCCTCATGACGGGAATTGCCGGTTTCGCAATCGGAGAGGCGATCGTCTGGGGGCTCCAGGCAGCGTTGAGCTCAAACCTGCCTTCCCCGTTCATGGACGCCGTCTCTGCGATCCAGTCCCGGCTGCGATGGCTGCCGCCGCAATTCAGGGACGGTTACATAGGACGCGACGGGAATTTAATCGCGGAAAGCAGCCATCTGGGCGCCACGCTTTTGCTGCTGGCCAGCGGTGCAGTCTACTTCGTGTTCCGCAACCGATCGTTGGCGCCGCTCTCCTCGCTCGGATTGCTGACGGTCGTGTTAGTGTGGCTGCTGTCCGGCTTCGCGTTTTTCTTCCAGGCCTTTCGGATTCCGACGCTGTTACCGATTCTGGTTTGGTGGTGGTTGTCAGCGCGGCATCCGAAGGCAGATCACTTTTATAGAATCGACCGGATCGAATCTGCCGGCGACCAACCCGGCGGGACGGCGTTTTCCAATGCCAGCTTCTCGGAGACAAATGACCCGGCAAGGCGGATCCTGGTGGTCGCAGCTGCCGGTGGGGGTATCCAAGCAGCAGCCTGGACGGCGCAAGTGCTGGCCGGCCTTCAGAAAGCGTGTGACGCAGACATGCCGGGCCGATTCCAGGATTCTCTACGGGCGGTCAGCGGCGTATCGGGCGGCAGCGTCGGGCTCATGTATTTCCTCGCCGCGCAGGCGCGAGGAATTTCAGACACGACGGTCGCGGCGGAAGTGGCTGCAGAATCGAGCCTCGACGCGGTCACGCATGCGCTCGCTTATGATGATTTGTGCCGTGCATTCTGCCCGTTTTTGATCCGAGACATTTACCGTGACCGGGGCCAGGCGCTCGAAAGGGCCTGGATCGCCAACGCTTCGGAAGCCGATGGGTATGCCGAAGAACTCAGGAACGCGACGCTCAACAGCTGGACGAAGGCAACCGCCGAGGGCCGGCTTCCCGCCGTCATTCTGAATTCTACGATTGTTGAAGAAGGCCATCGCCTTGCGTTTTCAACGGTCCCGCTACCCACAAAACCCGAATCCGAGGGTTTTTTCGAATTCACCAGCCTTTACCCGAACCGCGACATATCCATTGCGACGGCTGCCCGGCTCTCCGCAACCTTCACCTACGTTTCACCAGCGGCACGGCCCGCCGCTCCGGGACAACAAAAGGAACTGGGGAAGGTCTTTTCGGCTCCGGCACTCGGCCATCGTTACGACAACCTTCACCTCGTTGACGGCGGCTACCTCGACAGCTCCGGCATCACCGCCCTGGTAGCGCTTCTTCGTCACGAGTTGCTGATCAACCCGCGAAAAACCGCCGCCGACAAATTACCAAAGCAGATTCTGGTGCTCCTCACCAACGCATTTCCGTTGCCGCGTCAGCAGTACGTCCAACCTCACAGAGGCACGTTTTTCCAGTTTTGGGTTCCGCTATTGACTTTGTTTACCGTTCGCAGTGCCGCCCATAATGCCATGGCCCAGCGTGAGCTCAGCCTCTTTAAAGAGGCGCTTGACGGGGTTGAACTCAGCTGGATCGATTTTCGCTTCGAGAGCGCCGTTGAGAAAAGCGCCAGCCAGCACGTGGCGGACGAGCCACCGCCGTTATCCTGGCATCTTACAAGGGGGCAGAAAAAGGCCATTATCGACGCCTGGGCAGTGATGGCGCCAAAGGCAAATCAGGTGGTTGAGTTTCTCAGGACAGGTAAGATGCCCCCCTCAGCATTGTAGTCACACAGCGGGCAAGCGTCACACCGTGGGCACGGCGGGAAGAAATGGTCCAAAAAAGGTCCGACCCATACTCGGCGCCCGCTGCTCCGTTAGTTCATGGATCTCTGTTCTGCGAATGATTTTGTCCTCTTCCCGCCGTGGTCCGCCGTGTTCGCCGTGTTCGCCGTGTGAACCTCCGACGCTGCGCCCGCCGTGTGACCGAACGCCGCTCGACACCCGTTACCCGTTACCCGCCACTGCTTGCTGCGCTCGCCGCCAGCATTCCTCAAGGGCCTGCTGCATCCCGTGGCGCGCTTGCTCGTAGGTTTCGTACTCACCCCAGAAGGCGGAATGCTCCGGATGAATGATGACCACCTTGAAGAATTTCGGTGTTTCCCACGGAGGCCCGCTCCAGATGCCGGTAAAGGCGAGTTCC
>JAFAUY010000223.1 GCA_019243005.1 Verrucomicrobiota bacterium
ATCACCTCGTCACCTGGCCCGATGCCCAGGGCCACGAGTGCCAGATGGATCGCCGTGGTCCCATTGTTCGTGGTGATCGCGTGCCGCACCCCACAAAAGCGCGCAAACTCCTCTTCAAACCGGGCAAGGTATTTGCCGATCGAGGAGATCCAGCTGGAGTCAAGGCAATCCAAAACATACTCTTTTTCAGCTTGCCCGATCACCGGAAATGCAACGCTGATCTTTCGAGCCGATCTCGCTTTATAATTCATTCTGAGTGGTGAGTCCGTTTCGCACAATGGCTGTGCATCAGAACTATACTTTCTAAAATTTCAAGTGTAAGGCCTGACGGGATAATGCGCTGGTCTTAAGCCTGTCCAGCCTTTTTCCAGCCCCTCGTCGCTCGAACCCGCCGGTAGTTCCGCGCCTCAGGCGATCCGTAACAGACGGGTAATTCCGCCGAACGCTCCTTTTCGCGGTTTTGGTGTAAAGTCAAGTGCTGATTTGGAGGCGCTGAAGCGGGGTTGGCCTTTAAATGAATCGTCTGGGCGGTCGCTCCGGCTCCGGCGGGTACTGCGCGGCGGTTGGGCAGGGCTTGGGAGCTCCGGACGGGGGTGATAAGCTGGAGCACCCCCCATAAATAGTAACCGGAGAAGTAAGTACAGCCGTCTCTACGAAGAGGACTTTAACGCTTGGTGCAAATTGAGATGACACGCGACAATGGCCTTGAATCCGTTTTACGGTCCAAAGAGGCCGGTCTTTGCCCCGGAGGGGCGGTTGAGAGTAGCCCGACACTTCCGCGCCGGGTGGGGCGTTTAAAAGAGAATCCGTCCCGTCGAAACGGTAGGAAAGCCTGCGGGCCGGGTGGACGGCAGAGTGGATGTTCCACTCCGTACTGCCGTATCCGTCCCGGGTTTGGTTGCCTCTTGCCGGTGCGGCACGCCCCTTCCCAGCGTTTCGCCGGGATGCTGGGAACGGCCAGCCGCCCCCTCACACGGCCGATTCGGCGGGATAGCGATCACCGTCTCTGCGAACCCTGTTCCCAGGCGCCTGCTGCCGCCCCCGGACTTTCCCTCTTGCCCGTGAGCCTCCCAACGTCCCTCCGGGACGTCACCCCGGATGCCATCCGCTTCTCGGAGCTAAAGTACCGGGCTGCTCTCCGGTGGGCCCGCCGGGACCAAGAAGCCGGCCTCGCCTCGAGCCGTGCTCGGAACCAAGATCCGGAAACCGCTGAATTTCTCTCCCTTGCGCTCACATTAGAGTTCAATTCGAGACGCTTTTGATGAAGTTACTGGTAACGACTCCCCGCTATTTGCTTCTCGTCGATTTGAACACTCGCCAGGTTAGACCCGTTGAGTTTCACCGGTGGGAGTATTATGGGATCTCCTGGCAGCCCGGCGGGCAGGATCTGTATTTGTCCCACTCAGGCCTGGACAACGAATCGCTGGTTGATATTACCACGTACGCGCTCTCGGAAACGGGATGGATCTCTTACGGCCAGTGTGAAACAGGAAAATTCCTTTCGCAGCCGCACCAGATTGTTTGTGCGCCTGACGGCCGGATCGTGTGCTCAAACACCGGCAGAAACTGCGTGACGGTCGTCGACTTAAACAAGCCGGGCCATTTCCATGAAGCGCGCCTTTCTGAAGTCCGCTGGGACCGGATTTCTCCGGACCAGACTACCGGGGATCACCTGAATTCTGTCTTCATCAAAGCCAACAGGCTCTATGTAACGGCGCACCGGTTTAACAAGGGATCCTGTATCGCGGAATTTTCTTACCCGGACCTTACGCTGGCAAACATACATTCGGCCGGCAACCGCCGGGGGTTGCACAACGTTTGGGTCACCGATGAGGGTGAAATGATTTCCTGTCACAGCGAGAATGGTGCATTGGTTAATCTCGTTACGGACGAAGTGTTGTGGGCCTCCGGTTTACCCCTTTACATCCGCGGCCTGGCTGCCACCAAGTCAGTGGTGGTTCTCGGCGAAAGTGGCAAAACCAAACGAGACTCGCGTGGGACTTCGATCGGTGGCCTATGGGTTCTCGACCGGCAAACTTGGCGAGCCCTGGACTACCTGTGCCTGGGACCCTACGGAGCCATTCATGAAATCCGAATTCTCGACGAGCCCGATCTTGCGCATAATGCCAGCCCGTTCGCCGGTCTTCCGACCCTGACCGGGCAAGACGCCTGGGCGACGCAGCGCCGCAGCAGACTCGCAGCGGAACGGCGCATGTGTGAATATCGCAACCTTGAGATTATTTTGGGAAGTCCCTTCGTGGATGAAGACAATTGGCTAGTTGCACAGCACGATGATTTGTGCCTGGCTTTGGTAAGGATGCCGCTATCCGCCGGGAGCATCGCGTTCACCTATGATCTCAACGGAACGCAGCAGGGGAGTCACGTCAGTGGCGTGCTGGCCTATCGTGGTGAAAGAGACGACAGCCGAATGCTGGCCGTCCTGTTACAATATAACGGCAAGAGCACGGTCGGTGCGCTGTGGCTGAGCGACCGGGGTCCTTGGGCGCCGGCGGATCAGCCACCGGTCGTGGAACTCCCCAACACCGGGAATGCCCGGATTATTCCCTCGGGCGAGCAACTTGTATTGTTCGTCGACGAGATTCAACGTGGCCGTTTTGCCGTGACCGGACGGGACCTCAGCGGTGGCGTTGGCGTACGTTGGACCAACGCCCGCATCCGTAACATTCATGGATTGGAACCACCGTTCACAACCCGACTTTCGCAGTTTCTAGCCTCTAAAAATTTGTAAGTCATTGATTTTGAGGCGTTGAACTTTTCGTTACCCGGTCAGGTCGTCCACACAAACTGCTCCTGGTCGTGGTAA